>JAYTWE010000194.1:0-3202 GCA_043744055.1 Magnetospirillum sp. | reverse complement strand
GCGGTGACCGTGGACGGCGCCAGCGAGGCTCAGGTCAAGCAAGCGGTTGACGAAGCTGGCTTTGGCTTCGAGGGGAAGGTTTAACCCAACTTGGGCTCGGCCTCTCTCGCTAACCGGCGCAGCAGATCCAGGCCATCTTCCAAAGCATCCATCTGGTGGTCCAGCCATCTTTGCCCCATGGGGCCATTGAGTCGCCAGGCTTTGCAACGGGCCGAGCAAGCTGCCATTTCGCATTCATAGGCGCGGATGATTGCAATGATCTGATGGCGTCGCAAGATGGGCGGCAAGATGTGGAGAAAGGCAAGTTTCAGCCGAACTCCAACTTGTCCAAAGCCGCTCATGGGGGTTTGGATCGGCTGAGACAACAGGTCCATCAGCCGTCGGCGGCCGATTCCTGTCAGGGAAAATGTTTCTGCTCGCGGATCGGAGTTCAAGCATCCTCGCTCCACCAGATCGGTAACCGTATCGAACACCATGTCGAAGACAGGGACCCAGAGTGGTGCCGCCAAGGCATCCACAGCAGCCACGACATCTTCCATGGTGATGGGGGAGCGCTCTGCCGTGCCTAGGGCCGCCAAGCATATGTAATCGGTTGCGCCGAGAGCGCGGATGATGATGGAAGGCTGGCGGTCGATGAAACCCATGGCAATTCCCTCATATGCAAATGCGAATTAATCGCAATATGTAGGAAGGGGATGCTCTTGGCAAGTGTTTTAGGAACCAAGGGGATCAAAGGGCCTAAGGCGCGTCGACATTCAGGTTATGGAAGGCCTTTTTCTCCTCCCCTCGGCTTGCCGGGGGGAGGTCGGGAGGGGGGCCTTAGCCGCATTATCGGACGATGGAGTTTTCCATGCCCCCTCCCCAACCCTCCGCTGGCAAGCCGAGGGAGGGAGAAGCGCTGAATGTCAACGCGCCTAAGGCCCTTTGTGGGCGTGGGCGGAGTCCACGGCGTTCATCGTCGGTATTATTGCTTCATCAAGGTGTAGTCGATCGCGTCCTCGGCAGCGCGCACCAGGGCGCGGGCTTTGTTCATGCATTCATCGTGTTCGCTCAAAGGGACCGAATCGGCGACGATACCGGCGCCAGCCTGCACATACATGGTACCGTTCTTAACCAAGGCGGTACGCAGCGCGATACAGGTGTCCATATTGCCATTGCCATCGAAATAGCCGATGGCTCCGGCATAGAACGAGCGACGCTCTGACTCCAACTCGTCGATGATTTCCATGGCGCGGATCTTGGGGGCGCCAGAGGTGGTTCCGGCAGGAAAGCCCGCCATCAGCGCATCCATGGCATCGCAACCATCGCGGAGTTGGCCTTCCACGTTAGAGACGATGTGCATGACGTGGGAATAGTATTCGACCGTCATCTTCTTGGTGACCGAGACCGAGCCGATGGAGGCGACACGGCCCACATCGTTGCGGCCCAGGTCTAGCAGCATGAGATGCTCGGCCAATTCCTTGGGATCGGCCAGGAGATCGGCGGCCAGTTCTTCGTCCTCGGCGGGAGTCTTGCCGCGCCGTCTTGTTCCCGCGATGGGGCGGATGGTGATTTTTTCGTCACGCAGACGAACCAGGATTTCCGGGCTGGAGCCGACCAGCTGGAATTCTCCGAGATCCAGAAAGAACAGGAACGGACTGGGGTTCAGCCGCCGCAGCGAGCGGTATAGCGAGAAAGGCGGCAACTTGAACGGCACTGCCAGCCGCTGGGACAGCACCACCTGGAAAATGTCTCCGGCCGCGATATAATCCTGCGCCTTCTCCACCATGGAACAGTATTGTTCGGGGGAGACGCTGGGGACGGGAATGGGCTGATGCTCGTCGCGCGACTCTCCCACATAGGCATGGGGGAGAGGTGATTCCAGGGCTTCGACAATATGGTCAAGCCGTTCCATGGCCAGATCCCAGGCGGCCTGGGCATCCATGCCCGGACGCGGCCAGATGGAGGCGACCGCCGTCAAAGTGCCATTGACGTTGTCGAACACCGCCATGATGGTCGGCCGCATGAAGATGCCGTCCGGCACTTTGATTGGGTCGGGATTGCCGTCTGGCAGCTGCTCGGCCAGTCGGACCATGTCATAGCTCATATAGCCGATCAGGCCGGTGGACATGGGGGGCAGGTGAGGCGGCGCGTCGATAGCGCATTCCGCCACCAGGGCACGCAATGAATCGAGCGCACCGGATTTCTCCGCGACCGGGCAGGGGCTATAGCTGCTGGTCTTGGACCTGGCATTGCGATTGACCCAGGCCTGATTGCCTTCGCATTTCCACAATAGGTCCGGCTTCATGCCGAGGATGGAATAGCGTCCGCGCACGGCGCCGCCTTCCACCGATTCCAACAAGAAAGCGTTGGGCTGACCGTTGGCCAGCTTCAAGAAGGCGGAAACCGGCGTTTCCAGATCGGCGACCAGAACCCGCCAGACCACCTGAGGCTTGCCGGATTCATAGGCTGCGGCAAAGGTGGAAAAGTCGGGTTGATGGCTCATGACTACTCTTCGCGGGTCAGCTGGGGACGGTCCACCTTCACTCCGAACGTGGTGTTCAGGGCAGCGATGTACTGATCGGTAATGTCGTTGGCGACCATTTGGGAGACGCGGCGACGGGCGGCATCGGTGATGGCTTCGCTGGCTTTCGGATCGAACGGAAGCACCTTGGACAAACGAGCAATCAGGGTTCCGGTCTGCATGGAGCCGGTGGCGATTCCACCCAACGGGGCGCGGAATAGTTCAGCGGTCACCTGCGGCGGCAAAATGGTGCCTTCGGCGCTTTCGCGTGAGAAGGGCTTGGAGGTGTCCACCTTCAGGCCAGCACTTTGCGCGATGGACGCCATGCTTTCACCTGCCCGTAGACGCTCCACCAGTTTCTCGGCCTTCTCGCGCGCCTGTTCGTGGCGACGCTCCGCTTGCCAATTGGCCAGAATCTCGGACTTGATCTCGGTCAGAGGCTTGGGAGCCGGGGGGGTGATGCCGTCAACGCGCAGCAGGAAATAGCCGTTATTGGGCACTTCGGTCAGCGGGCTTTCGGTGTTCTGGTCGGTGTGGAAGGCCACATCCAGGAATTGATCCGACTTCGGCAGATCGGGAACCGGCTTTGCATTGGCGCCGCGCCCTTGGGCATCCACCTGGGCGAACTTGGTCAGTTTCAAGTTGAAGCGTTTGGCGGCTTCTTCCAGGTTGGCTCCGCCCCCCAGGGTGTCTTCCACT
>JAYTWE010000193.1:0-1920 GCA_043744055.1 Magnetospirillum sp. | reverse complement strand
TCCCAAACTGATCTTGCATCTCGCCGTTTCCGGGCTTCTGGTTCACGCCATCTATCTGGGGGGGGTGTTCGGGGCTATCCGCCTTGGTGTTCCCGCTGGATTGGTTGCCCTGGTCGCAGGCTTACAGCCACTTCTCACCGCCACGGTCGTAGGGCCGTTATTGGGAGAGCGGATTGGTCGTCGGCAATGGTTGGGATTGGGATTCGGATTGATCGGCGTCGCCATGGTCCTGTCCACCCGGTTAACGGGCATTCGCTTTGACGGTTTTGGCTGGGATGGCATGGCCTTTGCCCTGGCGGCCTTGATCGGCATCACCGCGGGCACCCTTTATCAAAAACGATTCTGTACCGGAATGGATCTTCAAACCGGGACTCTGATCCAGTATATGGCCGCATTGGCGGTGCTGGCTCCCATCGCCTTGAGTACGGAAAGCATGGAGATCCGATGGACCATGACCTTCGTTCTGGCGTTGGGCTGGCTGGTTCTGGTTCTATCCCTTGGCGCCATTAGCCTTCTGATGACGCTGATTCGTCTTGGTGAAGCCGCCAAAGTCGCCAGTTTTTTCTATTTGGTTCCGCCTATGACCGCCATTCTGGCTTTCGTGCTGTTCGACGAGGCCCTTACTCCGACAGCTCTTGCTGGAATGGCCGCTACGGCGGTGGGAGTGGCCTTGGTGGTTCGGGCGAAGAAAACCTAACGTTGAGTCATGAAATCCATCAGACGCCTTAAGAAGGCTTCACACTGCCTGATCTGATCTCGCGCAATGAACTCATCGGGCTTATGAGCCTGAAGAATGCTTCCCGGACCACAAACCACGGCGGGAATCCCGGCTTTTTGAAATAGTCCGGCCTCGGTTGTAAAGGCCACTTTGCTGATATCGTTATTTCCGGTCAGGGCACAAACCAGAGCAACAGCCTCGTCCTCCGGCCGCATATTAAGGCCGACGGTGTTGTTATGCTCTTCCAGCACGATCCCTGCGGCGGAAGAAACGTCCAGCATCTCAGGGATCAGGTCTTGTGCCCAACCACGCATTTCCGCCATCAGGTCATCGGGATCGTGCTCAGGAAGATTGCGAATTTCAAACTCGAAATCACAGGATTTCGGCACGATGTTCAGTGCGGTCCCCCCACGGATCGTCCCGGTGTGAATGGTGGTATAGGGGGGCTGATAATCGTGATCGAACGGCCCGATTTGCTTGATCCTGCCTTGGAGACCGCGAAGCCGGGAAACAAGTTCAGCAGCAATTTCAACGGCATTGACGCCTTTGTGGTTCATAGCTGAATGACATTCATGTCCCTCCACATGGCAGCGAACGCTCTTCTTCCCCTTGTGCCCGATAACCGGCTTCATCTCGGTGGGTTCGCCAACGATGCAAAGGCGAGGGGGAACGGTCAGGTGGACAAGATCATCAATAAGGCGCCGCACCCCGACACAGCCAACCTCTTCATCGTAAGAGAATGCGAAATGAATCGGCATGGCAAGTTGGCGAGCCGCGAATTCCGGGGCCAGGGCCAGGCAGATCGCGATGAAGCTTTTCATGTCCGACGTGCCGCGGCCGAATAATTTGTCATCGCGCGAGATGACCGTGAACGGATCGGATGTCCAGTCTTGCCCATCCACCGGAACCACATCCGTGTGCCCGGAAAGAAGAATGCCGGGACGGTCCTTAGGACCAATGGAGGCAAAAATATTCGCCTTCTGGCGATCATCATCCCAGGTCAGCCGGATGTCGGCCCCAAGCTCGGTTAGAATATCTGCAGTGAATTGAATTAACTGTAAATTAGTCTTGTAGCTTGTAGTGTCGAAAGCTACTAGATGTTCGATCATATCGATGCTGGAAAGGCGTTGCGCCGCTGCATGATTTATCAAGGAATGGCACTCGCACATAATGGCTGGGGATGGGAGCTCGGGGCATGAGCA
>JAYTWE010000192.1:0-7723 GCA_043744055.1 Magnetospirillum sp. | reverse complement strand
GGGACGTTTGCGCGACGTCATGGCCGGAGGCGGCACCGCACAGGAACGCCTGGACAAGGTGGTCACGCTGATCGCCGCCGATATGGTGGCGGAAGTGTGTTCCAGCTATGTCATGCGGGCTGGCGAAGTGCTGGAACTCTTTGCCACCGAAGGCCTCCGTAAAGACGCGGTTCACCATACCCGGCTTCGTGTGGGAGAAGGCTTGGTGGGCGATATTGCCGCTCATGCCCGCCCTTTGGCCCTGGCTGATGCCCAGTCCCATCCGAACTTTGCTTTCCGACCAGAAACCGGTGAAGAAATTTTCCACTCGTTGATGGGGGTTCCCATTATTCGGGGCTCGCGGGTGGTTGGCGTTCTGGTGGTGCAAAACCGTACCATGCGCCACTACACCGATGAAGAAATCGAGACCATGGAAACCGTCGCCATGGTGCTGGCGGAACTGGTGGCCTCGGGCGAGCTGGTGAACCGGGCCGAGCTGGTGCAGGTCGATGGCAATGCTTTGTTGCCGTTACGTCTGGAAGGGGTGCGTCTGAACGGTGGTGTCGGCTTGGGCGTTGCCGTGTTGCACCGTCCGCGGATCGTCATTCGCCGTCTGGTGGCCGAAGATCCCGATGTGGAGCTGGCGCGTCTGAAGACGGCGCTGTCGGGCATCAAGACGGCGCTGGAGGAATTGTTCTCGCGCCCGGAAATGCGGGATGGCGAGCACCGTGACGTGCTTGAAACCTATCGCATGTTTACCGAGGACAAGGGCTGGATCAATCGCATCAGCGAGGCCATCCGCACCGGTCTGACCGCCGAGGCGGCGGTTCAGAAGGTCCATGACGATACGCGTGCCCGGATGAGTCAGATCACCGATCCTTACTTGCGTGAGCGCATGCATGATTTCGAGGATCTGGCCAATCGCTTGTTGCAGTATCTGTCAGAGGAAGACGGTGAGACCCCTCGGGGGGAGCTACCGGAAAACGCTATTCTGATCGCGCGTAATCTTGGCCCGATGGAGCTGTTCGATTACGACCCCAAGCGCTTGCGCGGCTTGGTGTTGGAAGAAGGCTCCGCCACCGCCCATGTGGCCATCGTCGCGCGGGCCTTGGATATTCCTGTGGTGGGGCGCGTCAAGGATGTCCTCGATAAGATCGAACCGCTGGACCCGGTTATTTGCGATGGCGATAACGGACAGGTCTTTATCCGTCCACCCGACGATATCCGTGAAAGTTTTGCCGAGGCTCTGAGCCAGCGGAAGTTGCGTCAGGCTGTTTATGCCCAGCTCCGTGATCTGCCCGCGGTGACCAGGGATGGCGTCACCATGGCCATTCATATGAATGCGGGTCTGTTGCTGGACATGCAGCATTTGCACGAGTCCGGCAGTGACGGGGTTGGTCTGTACCGCACCGAATTGCCCTTCATGGCGCGATCGTCGCTCCCGGATGTGGCGGCCCAGACCTTGTTGTACAAGAAAATCCTGGATCAGGCTGAAGGTAAGCCGGTGGTGTTTCGCACCTTGGATGTGGGGGGCGACAAGGTTCTGCCTTACTGGAATCCCTATGACGAAGACAATCCCGCCATGGGGTGGCGCTCGATCCGCATCACCTTGGATCGGCCGGCGGTGATGCGTCATCAACTTCGCGCTTTGCTGCGGGCTGCGGCAGGACGCGAATTGTCGGTGATGTTCCCTATGGTGGCCGAGGTGGCGGAGCTGGCGCAGTCGCGCCGTATCCTTGATATCGAGATCGAACGCGAATCCCAGGCGGGTAATCCCCTGCCGAGCAGAGTCCGGGTTGGCACCATGCTGGAAGTTCCCGCCTTGGCCTTGCAGTTGGATGCTTTGCTGCCGCTGGTGGATTTTGTTTCGGTGGGCACCAATGATTTAATGCAATTCCTGTTCGCCGTGGATCGTGGCAATCCCCGTATTGCTGAACGCTACGACACCTTGGCTCCCACCATGATGCGGTTCATGCGCTATGTGGCGTCGAAATGCCGTGATTATGATGTGCCGTTGTCGGTCTGCGGTGAAATGGCGGGGCGGCCGCTGGAAGCCATGGGATTGATCGGCGTGGGCATTCGCTCGCTATCGGTATCGGCGCCCGCCATCGGACCGGTCAAGACCATGATTCGCAGTTTGGATGTTGCCGGGTTGGAGGCCTATCTTAAGACTTTGCTGGACTCTCCCGACCATAGTTTGCGGCACAAGCTGAAGAACTTTGCTAATGACCGTGGCGTGGTGCTCTGAGTTTGTAACCCCGCCAAGGTTGCCACTCGCCCGATGGATTTGATACACAGGGAAAGATTCCCCTGGAGCAATTCGGTTTTATGGAAAGGTTCACCCGCCGTGAAAACCCCTGCTTCCGAGCAAAAGGCTGACATGCCTGTCGATCCGGTGCCTCAAGTGCCTGATGCCCCGTTGCCTGATGCGTTGAGCCCCGAGCCTGATCCGGTCGCCATTTCCGTTGCGCTGGAAATGGAGGTGGATACGGCTTCCGCTTCCGCTCCCGTGGATATGCTGAAAACCGTTCTTGTTCCGGCTGCCGAGTCTTTGGCCGATCCGCTGGCTTCTGATTCCGGGGCTTCTGATTCCGGGGCTTCTGATTTCGGGGCTTCTGGTCTCGGGGTTGGCTCCTCTTTGCGCGCCGCCCGCGAGCAGATGGGCAAGACCCTGTCCGAGTGCTCGAAGCAGTTACGCATCCGTCAGCCGTTCCTTAAGGCCCTGGAAGATGGCCGCCATGGGGATCTTCCAGGGGGAACCTATGCGGCTGGCTTCCTTCGGACCTATGCCGAATTTTTGTCCTTGGATGGCGAGGAAATGGTTCGGAGGTTCCGTCAGGAAGGGGCCGGCGGTTTTGCGGCTCGTGCCGAGCTGTCCTTTCCGTCGCCGGTGACCGAAGGCCGTATTCCCGGTGGCGCGGTGATTTTTCTCGGCATTATTCTGGCGGCCGTGGCCTATGGCGGTTGGTACATGTTGTCGGTGAATAGCAATAAAGTGGCCGAGATTGTGCCGCCGCTCCCTGATCGTTTGTCCTCAATGCTTACCCGTCCGGCGGCATTGACCGGTGATTCCAGGGATGGCGTCAAGGCTACGGAAGATCAGGTCAAGGTCAAGGAGGACGTGGTTCCTCCTCAGGAAGTTGAAGAAGAAAAGCCGAATCCGCCATCAGGAATGGTGACCGGACCGGCTCCGATCGAAGCCGCATCCATCGCGCCTGAGCCGGTCAAGGTTGCACCTCCCAAGGTCGAGGTTCCTAAGGTCGAGGCTCCCAAGGTCGAAGCTCCTAAGGTCGAGGCCCCTAAGGTTGAGGCTCTTGTCACCACCGGAGTGGACGGAAAAGTCTATGGGGCCGAAATCGCCGATGCCCGTGTGGTGCTGAAGGCGACCGGTGACGATTGTTGGATACAGGTTCGTGAAATGGATGGATCGTTGTTGATGTCTCGGTTACTGCGCCGTGGCGACAGCTATCGGGTCCCCAATCGTCCGGGCCTTAATCTGATGGTGGGCAATGCCGGGTCGCTGGAAGTCTCCATCGACGGTAAGAAGGGGCCTGCCTTGGGGGCCACCGGGCAGGTTCGCCGCGACATTCGTCTGGACCCCGATAAGCTGTCTTCAGGCGGCTGAGCCTTACGCGCATAAGACCCTAAACAGGTTGTTGCTTTCGGACCCGCCCATAGATGCGCTATAAACCCTCGCTCCCTCCGGTTTCATGCCGGACGGGACGAGATCGTCGTTGTTAGAAAGAGCGAGTCCATGAGCCTGCGCCCCTATCGCGAAATCACGCGCCGCAAGTCTCGGCAAATTCATGTCGGCTCGGTGGCTATTGGCGGTGATGCCCCCATTTCCGTCCAGACCATGACCAATACCTTGACCACCGACGTCAAGGGCACCCTGGATCAGATTCGACGTGCCGCCGATGCCGGGGCCGATCTTGTCCGGGTGTCATGTCCAGATGAGGATTCGACGGCGGCGTTTAAGGCCATTGCCAAGGAATCACCGGTTCCCCTGATCGCCGATATCCATTTTCACTACAAGCGCGCCATCGAGGCCGCCGAGGCCGGTGCCGCTTGTCTGCGCATCAATCCCGGCAATATCGGCTCCCATGACCGCGTGAAGGAAGTGGTGAAGGCCGCCAAGGATTACGGCTGCTCCATGCGGATCGGCGTCAATGCCGGGTCGCTGGATAAGCATTTGCTGGATAAATATGGCGAGCCCTGTCCCGATGCCCTGGTGGAAAGCGCGTTGGAACACGCCAAGCTGCTTGAAGACAATGACTTCTTTGAATTCAAGATCGCGGTGAAGGCCTCGGATGTGTTTCTGGCGGTGGCGGCCTATCAGGGCTTGGCCAAGGCCTGTGACTATCCTTTGCATCTGGGAATCACCGAAGCCGGAGGCCTTATCGGCGGTACGGTGAAGTCGGCCATGGGCATTGGTTCGCTGCTGTGGCAGGGAATCGGCGACACGTTGCGCGTCTCGCTGTCGGCCGACGTGACCGAGGAGGTCAAGGTCGGTTTCGAGATGTTGAAATCATTGGATCTGCGTCATCGTGGCGTCCGCATTGTGTCCTGCCCGTCTTGCGCCCGTCAGGGCTTTGACGTCATCAAGACGGTGGAGACGCTGGAAAATCGCTTGTCCCATATCCGTGCCCCGGTGACGCTGTCCATCTTGGGCTGCGTGGTCAACGGCCCCGGCGAGGCCCGCGAAACCATGGTGGGCATCACCGGCGGCGGCAGCGACAACCACAAGGTCTATATCGGCGGCTCGCCGGACCACAATGTGGATGGCGGCAATATGGTCGACCACATTGTCGAACTGGTTGAAGCGCATGCCGCTCGGCTTGAAGCCGCCAAGAAAAAGGAAGGGTGAGTCAGTGTCTTCTCTCCAGCCGGTTCGCGGCACCCACGACCTGCTCCCCGATGAGTCGCGCCGTCACCGCTGGGTGGAGGAAACCGCTTTCACCGCCGCCCGGCGCTATGGCTTCGGCGAGGTGGTGACTCCGATCTTCGAGTTCACCGAGGTCTTCTCGCGGACCCTGGGCGAGACGTCCGACGTGGTGACCAAGGAGATGTATACCTTCACTGACCGGTCGGGCGAATCCTTGACTCTGCGTCCCGAAGGAACCGCCGGTGTGGCGCGGGCTTTCATTTCCAACGGTCTGGCGCAGTCGCTGCCGCTGAAACTGTTTTATCGTGGCCCCATGTTCCGTCACGAGCGTCCCCAGAAAGGCCGCTTGCGTCAGTTCAATCAGGTGGGCGTCGAATTGCTGGGCGTTGAATCGCCCCTGGCCGATGTGGAAGTCATCGCCTTGGCGTGGCGCGTTTTGTCGGAACTGGGGCTGGCCGCCAAGGTCCGGCTGGAGATCAACACCCTGGGCGATGCGGAAAGCCGCGCTGCTTATCGCAATACTTTGACCGCTTATCTGTCTGATTTCCGCTCGGCCCTCAGCGAAGACAGCCGCAATCGGTTGGATCGCAATCCGTTGCGGATTTTGGACTCCAAGGATGAAGGCGATCGTCGGATCGTCGAGAATGCCCCGCTGATGGGAGATTCCCTGACTCCGGCTGCCCGTGAATTCTTCCAGCAAGTCACGTGTGGGCTTCAGACTTTAGGCATTCCCTTCATCATTAATTCCCGGTTGGTGCGCGGCCTCGATTACTATTGCCATACCGCCTTCGAGTTCACCACGACGGCTCTGGGTGCTCAAGGCACCGTCCTGGCCGGTGGCCGCTATGACGAGCTGATCGCTCAGATGGGCGGTCCCCGCACTCCTGGTATCGGCTGGGCCGCGGGCGTTGAGCGTTTGTCCATGCTGGTGGAAGAGCCCCCGGCTCTTATGCGCCCGATCAGCGTCATTCCCATGGGGGACGACATGATGGCTCTGCATGTGGCGGAACGGTTGCGCCGTGCGGGCATGACGGTGGAGATGGGTTTTTCGGGCAATTTGAAAAAGCGTATGGTGCGGGCCAACAAGGCCAATGCCCGGTTCGCGGTGATCTTGGGTGAAGATGAGGCGGCGCGACGCGCGGTCACCATCCGCGATCTTGACGGCGGTTCGCAAGAAGAGGTGCCGCTGGCGTCGCTGGAGGAACATCTCGGCCGGCTGCTGTAGCGAGGCTGCCTTCGTGCCCGCTTCAGCACATCGCCTTGTCATGGTTGGGGCCAATCACAAATCGGCCTCGCTTTCCTTGCGCGACGCTCTGTTCGTGGATGATGCCGGTGCGCCAGCCTTTCTGGAACGTCTGAGCCAGGCGGGGTTGGCCGAGGCGCTGATTCTATCCACCTGCGACCGGGTGGAAGTTTGGGCCACGTCCAATGATGCGGTTCAGGCCGCTCGTCTGATCTGTGAGGCTTTCGCCACCCGCACCGGACTGGAAGCGGCGGCGGTGGCCTCCAATTTATACACCATGACCGGTGGCGAGGCGGTGCGCCATGGCTTCACCGTTACCGCTGCGCTGGACTCGCTGGTGATCGGCGAGCCTCATGTGGCGGGGCAGGTCAAGGCCGCTCATCGTTTGGCCCGTGACGCGGGAACCCTGGGTGGCGAGATGGATTCTTATGTCCAGGCCGCCTTCTCGGTCGCCAAGCGGGTGCGCACCGAGACCGCCATTGGCGAAGGCCCGGTCAGTATCGCGGCCGCTGCGGTTCAGGTGGCCCGCGATCTTCATGGCGATCCGTCGCGTCTGCGGGCTTTGCTGATCGGGACGGGAGAGATGGGCGAGCTGGTGGCGGAAAGCCTGCTGGCCGCGGGGCTGAAGGATCTTTCAGTGACCGCGCCGCGTGATATCCGCGCCGAGGCCATGGCCAAACGGCTGGATTGTCATATGCTGCCCTTCGAGGATCTGCGCGACGCCCTGGCCGAAGCCGATGTGGTTATAACCGGCGTCGGTGGGCGCAATGTGGTGGTGAGTGCCGAAGCGGTGGGCGTCGCCCTGAAGAAACGTCGTCGCCGCCCGATCTTCTTGGTGGATACGGGCATTCCCGGTGATGTGGAGACGGCGGTCAACCGGGTCGAGGGGGCTTTTCTCTACGATCTGGGCGATCTGGAAAAGGTGGCGCTGGAAGGCCGCGCCACCCGCGAGGCGGCGGCCCGTGCCGCCCGCGCCATCGTGGAGGACGAAGCTTCCGCTTATCTGCGCGGCCGTGCGGCGCGCGGCGCGGTTCCTGCTATCGTGGCTCTGCGGACCCGGTTCGACGAGGCTCGCGATGCGGTATTGGCCGAGGCGGGCAATGATGCCGCCGAGGCGACCCGCCTTCTGGTCAACCGCTTGCTTCATGCCCCGTCCGAGGTCATGAAGGACAAGGCGGCGGAAGGGGCGGAGTGGCAGGTCATGGAAAAAACGCTGAAGACGCTGTTTCGGCTTGAGGACTAGGTGATATGAATCTCGAAGGTCAATTCGACAAGGTGCTCTACCGTCATGACGAGCTGCGGGCGCAGCTGGCATCGGGAGATGGCATTGATTCCACCACCATCGTCAGGCTGTCCAAGGAACTGGCCGAGCTTGATCCGGTGGTCGAGGCGGTTCAGGCCTTCCGCAAGGCGCGGGACGAAATGACCGATGCGGCGGTGATGATGCAAGACGCCACCGCCGATGCCGATATGCGCGCCATGGCCGAGGAAGAATTTTACGCTCTGAAGGATACTCTGCCCGAGCTTGAGCGGCAGGTGGCGGTCATGCTGCTGCCCAAGGACGAAGCCGACGAGAAGAACGCTATTTTGGAAGTGCGCGCCGGGACCGGTGGCGA
>JAYTWE010000191.1:0-6074 GCA_043744055.1 Magnetospirillum sp. | reverse complement strand
GTCAGTCCCGCCGCAGCCAAAGCAGCGCCCGCGATGTCGGGTTGAAGCCCGGCGGCGATCAGCATCATCACCGGCATCACATGACCACCCAGGGTAAAGGGACCGGAGAAAGCCACCAACACCGCCGCCGCAGCCACCGGAGCGCCGCCATCAACCATGCGGCGACGATAGAGCATCCAGACAAAGACCCGAGCCGCCACCGCCGCGATCAAGACGCCGCCGCCCCATTCAGGAGCACCGTTATCAAGCACCAGAGGCGTCAGCAGCAGGAAAATCCCCGCCCCCTCGGCCAGACCGGTGGCCAAGATCAAGGGCAGGATCAGAGGGGAGCGCCAGGTGGGAATACCCTTGGTGGCTTCCAGAATGCGGGCCTGACAATAAAGATAAGCAGCCGCCGGAATCCACACCACCTTAACCAGATCGGGATAAACCAAAGCAGCGGCGCCCAGCGGGAACAGCACTCCAGCCACCATGGCCTCGCGGGTCATCCAGCTGCGCTTACCGCCAAGAATCACATTCATGGCGCGAAGCGGGCGGCCGATTTCCAGAAATACGCTGAACAGACCAAGCCCCACCAGGGCCAGACCAACCAGCAGCAAAATCTGTGACTGCACGCCATAGAAAGCCCCAGCCGAAGTCAGGATCAACAACCCAGTCCCCGAACCGCCACCGATGAAATTCCCGGCGGCGCGCATGTCCCAAGCCGTCTGCAACCAAGGCGCAAGCCCCAGATGACGCATGGGCGGTTCGCCCTCGAAGTCTTCGCTCATGATGCAAGCCCCTCAGGCGCCGGGCGCCCACATCCGTGGGCTTGGCTCCTCCGCTGCGCTCCGGGTCGCTCAACGCTCCCGCCCTCACTTCGTTCGCTCACTCTTCGGTCTCCCACAAATAGTGAATGTTGGGACCGGTTCCGAGTTCCTCGTGCATCCGAAACGACTTGTTCTTCTTCAGCAAGGTGCTGACATTGCTTTTGGGGTCGTCCAGATCGCCGAATGTCAGCGCCTTGGCGATACAGGCATTGACGCAAGCGGGAGTAGCCTCGGGATCAATTCCGGGAGTCAGGCCATTGGCCAGTCCAGAATCAATGCGGTCAACGCAGAAGGTGCACTTCTGCGCGACGCCAAGCAAGCGATCATCGAACCGCTTGGTTTCGTTGTCGGTGGCTTGGCCCTTGAAAGCGAAGGTCGGCTTGGAGACCTTATAGCGAGCCTGATACGGACAGGCCAAGATGCAATAGCCGCAGCCGATGCAAATGTCGTAGTCGATCATCACCATGCCGTCGGCGCGTTTGGTGGTCGCCGTGGTGGGGCAGACGTCGCGGCAAGGCGGCTCGTCGCAATGCATGCAGCCCACCGGAACGAACACCCGGCGCACATCGGGGAACTCGCCGATTTCCATATCCAGCACCTTGCGGTACTGCACGCCCGGCGGAGTGTTATTGGCATGGCGGCATGCGGTGGTGCAGGTCTGACAGCCGACGCAGCGGCCCAGATCAGCGGTCATGGCCCATTTGGTCATGGCCGGTCTCCTACCTTGCGAACGCCCACCCTTGTCAGGTCGGCAGCCGAACCGGTGGCATCGGTGAGCGACATGGACATGGCGGTCAGCTTGTTCATGCTGGGCACGTCGAAATCCTTGGCCACCGGCGTCGCCCAATGATCGAACTGTGACAGCATCAAGATGGTGTCGGGGCGGATGCCCTGGGTGAAGACGACGCGGCCTTGAACGCTTTTACCGATGGGGGACGAGACTTCGATACGGTCGCCTTCCCGGATGCCCAGCTTGGCGGCGGCGGCAGGGTTCATCATGACGCCGTCATGGCCCTTCACATTGCCCGACACTTCCCGCATCAGCGGGATATGCATGTTGGAGCCCCAGGCGTATTGCATGGAGCGGGCCGTGACCACCCAGAACGGGAAGTCGGCCAGTTTGCCGCCGCACTCGATCACATGGTCTTCCCAGTATTTGGGGAAGTTGTGCCAGCCGGGCAGTGGCCGGTATTCCTCCAGCTGATGATCCCACCAGTTGATGCCAGCCTCTTTCAGACGGCGGCCAAGCTGGCGGCCGATGCGGGTCAGGCGCTCCTGATAGGGCAGTTCGTAGCGCAGCCCCTTCTCCGCCATGGTCGGCGTCAAGAACCAGTTGAGCTGCGAGAATGGACGGGTGCGGAAACCCTTCTCACGCCACCAGTCGAGCCCTTGGGTCTCGGCTCCATCGGTCAGTTCGGCCGAGGCGGACTTGCAAGACGCATCCCAGATCTGTTCAGAGGTGTGCTTCTGATCGACCGGAAGGGTAAAGTCCCAGTTCGGCCCCTTCAGCGGAACGCCATGAGCCCCACGATTGACCGCAATATTGTACTTCTCCAACACGCCGGTGCGGGCGGCCAGATCGGTGGCGATATCGGTGAAGTCACGGGTCTCGCCGCGCGGAGCGACACTGGGCTGACGCAGAGCGAAGCCCTGGCAGTTCCAGTACTGCTCCTGGAACTTGGTGCCGCCGATGCGGATCATCTGCAAGCCTTCCAGGTCGGTGCGATCGGGCAGCAGAATGTCGGCGTAGTGGTTGGTCTCGTCCAAGGTGATGGCGAAACAGGCCATGAAGGGCATGCGCTCGAAAGCCTTGCCGACCCGATCCGTATCCCAGAACGAAATCACCGGATTGGTGCGATAGACCAAGATGAATTCCGGGAAGGTGGCGCGTGGCATCTGGTCCTGGGGCTCATCCAAGAACATATAGGAGAACTGAGTCGGCCCCAGCGCCGGGCTCCACGACGAGTTGCCCACCAGCGGCACCAGCATCTTGTAGGCGTTGCGGATATGGGGCTTGCTCTGCCACTCGGCCTTGTCGGTGGGGTTGAACGGGTAGTGCATGAAGCCGTCGGGACCGGGCTGGACGCTGGCCTGGCGATCCGAGGCCGGACGGTTGATGCGGATGGTGGTGCCGATGGTTCCACCGGGAACCTCCAACGCGCCGACCACCACCGCTAGCATGGTCCTGGCCCAGCAGCATTCAGCGCCGCCCCAGCCATTATTGACGGTCTTGCCCAGCGTCACCGCCACCGGACGGTACGGCAGAGTCTTGCCGTCGATCTCGATAGTCTGGCCGACACAGGCATTGTCGAGGAATTCGTTGGCGATCTTGCGGATGCGCGCGACCGGGACGTCGCAGACCTCACCGGCCCATTCCGGGGTGTAGCCCTTGATATGCTCGGCGAACAGGGTAAAGGCGGTGGCGCCCTCGGCTCCCTGGTATTCCCAGCGATCCTCGTCGGGGCCAAGTTCCATACAGGCGCCGACGCTAAAGCGGCCCTCCAGCGCGGGAACCACGCCGGGGGTATCATGGGCGACCGCCTTGGCGGCGGCCTCATCCCACATCAGCGGCTTACCGCTGGCGATGTCGCGCAGATAATAACCCTGAGGGCCGACCAGATAAGGACTGGCGGTCAGGTCGCGCAGGAAGGGGATGTCGAGGCGCTCGCGCTTGGCCTCGTGAACCATGACGTTGAGCAAAGAAAACAAAAAGGCGGCATCGGTCTTCGGCTTGATGGGCAGCCATTCCGAGGCGCAGGCGCCGGTCACCGACAAATGGGGCTCGACCTGAACCTTCTTCATGCCCCGGGTGCGGGCTTCGGCGTGGCGATAGACGCCGCAGACGCCGGCCGAGGCCTCGCTGTTGTTGCCGCAGGAGATGATGTAATTGGCCCGGGGCGTATCGGGCGTGATGACATAGCCGCGATGCCAGAACTCGCCGTAGAGATGCTCCGAGTGGTAACACTTGACGCCCTGACCCGAACCGAAGCCGAAATCAATGGGACCCCAGGCGGACAGCCAGGCGGGCAGCGAGCCCATATACTGGGTCGGCGTGCCGGCACCGCCGAACGAGGCGGCGACTTTGGGATAGCCAGCCTCGTCCACCAATCCCTCGGCCCGGATGGTGTTCAGCTTGTCGGCGATGGTGGACATGGCTTCGTCCCAGCTGATGGGAACGAAGCCAGGGTCCTCGTGACGGCCCTTCTTCGGGTTGGTCCGCTTCATGGGAGTCAGGATGCGGTGGGGCGAATAGGCCTTTTGAATCAGGCCGAACGCCTTGACGCAAACCTTACCCTCGGCGGGATGAATATCAGCTGCGGCGAAGTTGGGCTCGACCTCGGTGGCGATTCCGTCGACCACCTTGACCGTCATCAGATCCGGCCCGGCCACGCACTGATAGCAGTAGGTCGGAACCTTCTTGACCTCGCCTCCAGTCTTGACCGGGGCGGGGCTCATTGCGCCGCCTTCGCCTTCTCGGCCTTCGCCAGAAGGCGGGCCTTGGTCTGCTCGACCCCAACCACGAAGCGGTTGTGGGTTCCCTTGCCGATGGCGTCCAGCGAGTCCTTGGCGGTGAACGAGAACGACACCGCCTTGCCCTTCACCTCGGTGATGGTGACGGTGATTTCCACCCACTGCCCCAGCAGCGTCGGGGCCATATGGTCGATTTCAACGCGGGTTCCGACGGAATCCTCGCCCTCGTCCGAGTGCTCCAGCAGCAGGTCGCGGCAGGTTACCTCAAGGTCGTAGATCAGCGCCGGAGTGTTGTAGACGCGGGCATCGTCACCCATGAAACCGATGGTACGGCCGACATCAATGTCCCAGCGACGGGTCGCGGTCAGGCCTGCGACGAGCGAGCTCTTCATAAAAGTTCCTCCCGGATGATTTTGAAGCGGGTTTTCCCGCCCCCGATTAATCTTGTTGTACTACAGATGCTGACGTTTTGTCAAGTTTTCTGTATCATAATATAGCGCCAAGCCACAGGAAGAGCGCGGAAACACTGGGGAATACCCACATTGATATTGTCACAATTGTTGCGGCACAGCGTGGAAGACCGCTGCGCTACACAAGCCAGAACAGGCATGACGATAATGCTGAATCGAACATGTCGATTACAGTAATTCAGTACCGCTTTACTGAATTGTAGTGCGTGCGGCTACAAAAACCGCTCGACTTCGGCCATGGCCAAAGGTACGGCAGCCTCAACCGAGGAGCTAAGGCGATCGCCATCTGAAAAATCGACGCCCTCGACCGTGACCACCGCCATATGGGCGGGCAGCAGACCTTGCTTCCGAGCCCTGGAAATACATTCGGCCAGATCAATGCCACGGCCTTGACGAAGGAAGATACCCGCTGGCGGCTTTACCACATTGGCATCAAAGACCCGAACTGTTCCAGGCGCGATGCCGGAACAAGACACATCCACCAAGACGACCCGGCCATACCCCGCCCATTGCGGGATCAGATCATCCAAACCGCCGTCATGGAGAATGGTGGCAACGCCAAGGCGACACATGGAACTCGCCACGGCGGGACCGACTCCATCGTCACGCTTGGCCGGATTCCCAATCCCGATGATGAGGCGATCAGTCATGAATCTGCATACCACCGGAGAAAGAAAGTGTCGTCGCCTTCCTGACGAAGACCCATGGTCGGAGCGCCGAGGCCATCAATCAGCCCCATCTCGTGCAGCCAGCGCACCACTTTACGGAAATGCGCAAGATTGTGAAGACTGGTCCCGCCCTCAAGCCAGTTCTGTTCCAAAAAGGCCAGAACCGCCGGTTGGCCCAATTCGGCCTCCCACAAGATCCCCAGCAGCGAACACAGCCCCTCTTCCACATCCCGCTCGGGCAGGAACAAAGACTGGACCGCATCGGCCTCGGCCTTGCGGCCGCTTTCCGGCCCGGCCCCCAGGCCAAAATCCAACACGCCGCGCCGTTCCGGGGACGATAACTGGTAATGAGCCACTTCATGAATCAGAACGCTGGGCTCCAGCCGGATGGCCACCGAATGGCCATCCCAAGTGAAATGCTCCTGAGGAGTCATGTCCAAGATGCCAAAGCCAAAGCGACGGCACAGCTCCACCGCCCCGGACTGATGGTCGGGATCGGTGGACAGACTAAGCAGATCACCGTCGGGAACCACGGCGGTAATGCGGCGAAACACGGCGCGAGCCAAGGGATAATCCGCCAAAGCCTGGTCGAATTCAGCCCTTAGGCCGCTGAGGATGGTGTGGTCGATGGGGGTCAATATCATAAGCGGGATTTG
>JAYTWE010000190.1:0-4487 GCA_043744055.1 Magnetospirillum sp. | reverse complement strand
CGGTGGGTCAGTTGCAGCCGGGCAAGTTCCAGCCTCGCCGCAGCTTTGACGAGGATCGTATTGCCGATCTGGTGGAATCGGTTCGTGAAAAGGGCATTCTCCAGCCCTTGCTGGTGCGGCCGTTGCCCGGTCAGCCCGATCGGTATGAAATCATCGCCGGTGAGCGCCGCTGGCGTGCCGCCCAAGGGGCCAAGCTCCACGAAGTTCCGGTCATCGTCCGTGATCTGTCCGATCGTGAAGCCCTGGAAGTGGCCTTGGTGGAAAACCTGCAGCGACAAGATTTGTCGCCGCTGGAAGAAGCCGACGGCTATCGCCGCTTGATGGATGATTTCTCCCATACTCAGGAGGAGTTGGCCAAGGCGGTGGGAAAAAGCCGCTCGCATGTGGCCAATATGATTCGCTTGCTGGCTTTGCCTGATCCGGTGAAGACCATGCTGGAAAAGGGCGAGCTGACGGCCGGTCATGCCCGTGCTCTGCTGACCTCGGCCGATCCGCTGCGCTTGGCGCGGGATGTGGTGGGCCGGGCGCTGAATGTTCGCCAGACTGAAAAGCTGGTGAACGACGAGGGTAAGGCCAAGCCCAGTCTGGGCGGTCGTCCGGCCAAGCCGGGTAAAGATGCCGATATCGCAGCGCTGGAACGCGACCTCACCAATAGCTTGGGCTGCAAGGTGTCGATCCGTTCCTTGGGTAAGGGGGGGGAATTGACCGTCTCCTATGGCTCGTTGGAGCAGCTGGATGATGTCTTGGCCCGATTGTCGCGGGCGCCAGGACGGGTCAATGATGACCTGGACGAGGTGTAATCCAACTGAATTTGTGGGCTATGAAGGTGGGCAACGCCTTTGTACACTAGAGGCGGGATGAAACAGGGGGGAGCGGCCCGATGTCGGCGGAAGAAGGAAATGGACCACTCGACGAACTGCTGTCCAATATACCGCAGCCGATCATCGACAGCTTCACTCCTGAACAGCGGGCGGCATTGTGGAATGCGGCCAAGCCGGTCAGCTGGCGCAAGCATCCCATCAATATCCGCATCACCTTTCCATTCATGAGCCAGCGTTACTTCGTCACTGTTGTTGGTGGCTCTGAACGCCGGGGTCTGGACCGCATTGTACGAGACCGCTCGATGCATCCGCTTAGAACCGCTGGCAATGTTTTGTTCATGTTGGGGGTTGGTGGGGCTTTTTATCTCGCTGCCGTTATCGGCATGTTCACCTTTTCCAATCTTATCGAGTTTTGATCCATCATGACTGATTGTCCTTGCGGCTCTGGGCAGAGCTATTCCGTCTGTTGCGAACCCTTTATCACCGGTGCTTCCATCGCTCCGACACCGGAAGCGTTGATGCGGTCCCGCTATTCCGCCTTTACCGTGGTCAATATCGACTATCTGCACGAGACCTTGGCCGTCGATCAGCGCCATGATTTCAGCCGTAGCGATGCGGAGAAATGGGCGAAGAATTCCCAGTGGCTGGGACTCGATATTCACGCCACCACCGGCGGTGGGGCCGAAGATAGCGAAGGTACGGTGGACTTCACCGCGAAGTTCAAGTTGGATGGTCGCAACGAGGCCCATCGGGAAATTTCACTGTTCCGCAAGGATGGTGACCGCTGGTACTACGTGGAAGGTCAGATCGGCGGCCCGAAGCCGGAACAGCGCCGGGTTGCCAATAAGGCTGGCCGCAATGATCCGTGCCCTTGCGGGTCGAACAAAAAATATAAGAAGTGCTGTGGGGCCTGACATACAGGCGTCCTGAACGTTTCCCGATGAAGAATATGGGCTCCGCCCAACCTCGCAAAGGGTCTCGGACCCTTTGATCCCATTGGATTAATTCAGTGAGGTCAAGGAGACGAGTCTCCTTGCGGGTGAAGGGCGGAGCCCTTCGGCTCCTTCAGGTTCCGAGATGGATTGAGCGGATGGGGCGGGCGATAGCCCGATGCGGGCAACTCATCATTAGGTCTGTGGTCGGAACAGAGAATGGGGTAAAACTCATAATGTTCTATCCGCACCCTTAGAAAGACGCCATCCAAAGACATGATTATCGCGCCCCATCTTGACGCCCGACTCGACACCCTGCCTGATTATCCATTCGCCAGGCTGGCCAAATTGCTGGGGGCTCCGCCCAATGCGGAATCCATCGTCATGTCTATCGGCGAGCCTCAGCACACGCCACCGGCCATGGTGGCGCAAATCCTGTCGGCCAATGCTTCGCTTTGGGGGAAATATCCGCCCGCGAACGGTTCGGCGGAATTGCGTCAGGCGGTGGCGGATTGGGCCAAACGGCGCTATCAGCTCCCTGATGGATTGATTGACCCGGAAACCGCTATTCTGCCGGTGGCCGGTACGCGCGAGGCGTTGTATCTGATTGCTCAGACGGTTTGTGGAGATCGCGGCGGTCAGCGCCCCTTGGTGCTGTTGCCCAATCCGTTCTATCAGGTTTATGCGGGCGCTGCCGTGATGGCCGGGGCCGAGCCGGTTTTTGTGCCCGGCGTCAACGGCCCTGCCAGTCAGCCTGATTTTTCCGCTTTGCCAGCCGAAGCGTTGGATCGTACGGCTCTGGCTTATTTGTGCACCCCCGCCAACCCCCAAGGCATGGTGGCTGATTCCGCATTGTTGGAACGCCAGGTGCGTATTGCTCGCAAGCACGGTTTTGTCTTAGCCTCGGATGAGTGCTATTCCGAGATCTGGGATAAAGCGCCTCCTCCTGGTGTTCTGGCGGCCTGCGCTGCGCTGGGAGAGGGGCTATCCAATGTTTTGATGTTTAATTCGCTATCAAAACGATCTAGCGTTCCCGGCCTTCGCTCTGGTGTCGTGGTGGGGGATGAGACGGTGATCCGGGCTTTTTCCCGGCTGCGGTCTTATGGGGGGGCCGCGACGCCTTTACCCATCGCCGCCGCTGCCGCCGCTTTATGGCGTGATGAATCTCATGTGATGGAAAGCGCGGAGCTCTACCGCGCTAAATTGGACATGGCGGAAAAAATCCTGGGCGGGCGGTTTGGTTTTTATCGCCCGGCCGGGGGGTTCTTTTTGTGGCTTGATGTGGGTGATGGTGAACAGGCCGCGATCAAATTATGGCGCGAGGCAAATATCCGGGTTCTCCCTGGAGCCTATCTGGCGGCAGAGGATTCAGAAGAGGGGAATCCCGGTCAGAAATATATCCGGGTCGCGTTGGTCCATGATCTTGCCACCACCGAGACCGCGTTAAAGCGCATGGTCGCGGTTTTGGGGAGCTGAAGGCACTCATGGCGGCCCCGTCGCGCAAGACCAAGATGAACAGTGGCTTTCTCCCACGAGGAGCCGTTGAATTCCTCCGTCGTCGCCTGATTCAGATCGGCGGGGCATTCCTGATTCTTTTTGGCTTATCCACACTGACGGCTCTGATGACGGCCGATCCCCATGACCCCAGCTTCAATACCGCAGCCGATGGTCCAGTCTTTAATGTCTTGGGGCGGCCAGGAGCCTATCTGGCTGATTTTTTATTCCAGGCGGTGGGGGGGGCCGCCCTGCTTCCGGCTCTGCTTGGGTTGATCTGGGGTTTTATGATCCTTATTCGGATCAGACCCCCTGGTCTATGGCCCTGGCGGTTGGCGGCTCTTCCGCCCGCCATGATTTTGTGCGCCATGGGCATGGCCGCCCTCCCGTTTCCCGATATGCCAAGCCTTCCTGCCGGAATTGGCGGCGCCCTCGGTCTGCTGATCGTGGAAGGATTGGCGGTGGTGTTGCCACCGGAAATCGTCTGGATCGCCGGGCCTGCCAGTGCGGTTCTCGGATTGGGCGCCATGGTCTTTTCCTTAGGACTGACCGGTGGAGAATGGGCTCAATTGGGGCGTCAGTCGCTGAAAGTCGCGGTGGCGACTGTGGATGCCGCTTCGGCGTTGCGCCGTCAGCCGGTTGAAGAGCCTGAAATCAGCTTGCGTCGGGTGGACCCGGTCATGCGGCCGACCTCTCCTATCGTGATTAGGCTTCAGGACGGTACCGATGACGAGGATGAGGATGAGGACGAGAATGCCTTTATCCCGCCGCCGCTGACCGCCGAGGATGATAGTCCGCCGCAAGGATCGCTGGTTCAACCCAAACGCCCACCCGCCGTTCCAGGCAAACGTGAACGTGCTGCCCGTCAGGGAAGCTTGGATCTGGGAGCGCAGCCGGGCCGGGGATACGAGCTGCCGCCGCTTACTCTGTTGGCGCCCACTCCCGATCAAGGTGGGACGCGGATTAATCAGGATGCTTTGGCTCAGAACGCCAAGATGCTGGAATCCGTGTTGGAAGATTTCGGGGTTAATGGCAAGGTTTTGAAGGTTCGGCCCGGTCCGGTGGTGACGTTGTATGAGTTGGAACCCGCGCCAGGGACTAAGACGAGTCGGGTGATCGGTCTGGCCGATGATATCGCCCGGTCCATGTGTGCCTTGGCGGTGCGCATCGCCACCATACCGGGGCGGAGCGTGATTGGGATAGAGCTGCCCAATTCCCGACGCGATACGGTTTATCTGCG
>JAYTWE010000189.1:0-3136 GCA_043744055.1 Magnetospirillum sp. | reverse complement strand
GTAGGCCTTCTTCCGCCAGCATGTCACGCAGGGCGTCGCTCATGGGATTGACGTAGACCAGGGCCTTGATCCCTCGCCGATCCAATTCCTCACGCATTTGGCGAAGCACCTCGACATATCCGCTAGGATAGCGCCAGTTACTAAATGACGTTTTTCGATAATACTCCACCTCTCCCGCCATATCTTGGTGGGGGATCTCCAGTTCATGTGCGGCAATTACGCTAAGATTGGCTCGGTTGCCGGTGGCCATGTCCAAGATGGATGGCTCACCCTTCCGCTTCATCTTAAGGGTCCACAGGCTGTGTGAAATGGCTTTCTCCGACAGGGTATAGGCCACGGTCTTGGAAAGGGTGTACGTGCCGAAATCAGGGATTTCGACGCTCATGTCGCTGGGCTCTTTCCAGGTTTTAAAATCAAGACCAAGGACAACGGCCTTGGTGCCCGACGGCAGGAACGAGCGGATAAGGTGGAGGAATTCCGGGGGTTTTCCGCCGTTAATGGCGGCATTGTAGTATCGGCACCCTTGGAGATCGGCGGTGTTGATCCAAGTTGCTGTCGAAGCCCCGAGGAACACCACTTGGGCATCGCTGCGTGCGGCTCCTAAGGCTTTGATGTGGCGAGCCGTGACATCGCTGTAGATTCCATAAGGCCCCTTCAGGAAATAGCCCCAGGGATCGATCTTCCAGTTAAATGCGAAGACCAGAGCCAGCATGGTCAACAGCCCGGCAAAGACGGTAATCAGGTAACGAAACATAGGGCCGTCCTAGAACTGGAAATAGATGAAGACCTGCGGGCGTGATAGGCCGAGAATCCCTAAGGTCAGGCATATGGCGGTTAATCCGGCCCAAGCAAGATTCGGACGCCAAGTCAGCGCCAACAATGGGTGATTGGCTCGGATCTCTGGTCCGACTTCGGGCAGTCGGCCCCGTAAGAGGTCCATGGTATTGGGCATCACCAATACGAAGATCAACACGGCGACCAACCATTGGATCGCAGTATTGGACTGAGGCACCAAGGGACGGCTGGAAAAGCCCTCGTTCAGGATGTCGACCAACCGGTGCGGATCGGTCATGGCGCTTATCATGCATGAGGCGGCCGTAAAATTATCGGCGCGGAAGAGCACCCAAGTGACGGTCACCAGCAGAAATGTAGCGACCCAGGACAGTGCTGTCAGCCAACGCCCATTCTCTCGCCCCTTACGCATATTGCGCCAGAGATGATTGAGAATCAGCGCTGTACCGTGCAGACCGCCCCACAGCACAAACGTCCAGGCGGCACCATGCCACAATCCCCCCAACAGCATGACCGTCAGCAGGTTGATGTGGCGCCGCCATGGCCCGCGCTGATTGCCGCCCAGCGGAATGTATAAGTATGTCCGCAGGAAATAGGACAGCGTCATATGCCAACGATGCCAGAATTCAATGATGCTGGTGGACTTATATGGGGAGTTGAAATTAAAGGGGAGAGCAATGCCGAACATCCAGGCTAAGCCGATGGCCATGTCGGAATAGCCTGAAAAATCAAAGTAGATCTGGAACGTATAGGCCAGCGCCGCCACCCATGCATCCGCAGAATGAAGCACAGTACCCTTGGCGGCGGCGGTGAAGACCGGGTTGGCCATGGCGGCCATCTTGTCGGCGATGAATACCTTTTTCGCGAGTCCCATGGCGAACAGAGTCAGGCCGATCACCACATTGTCGAAACGCACCCCGATTCGGCCAGACTCGCGGAACTGGTCCCGCACCTCGGGGAACAGCACGATAGGGCCAGCGATCAGTTGAGGAAAGAACGTAACGAACAACATGTAGTCAATGAGTTCGACGTCTTCCACATCGCCGCGATAGACATCGACAAGCAAAGCCAGCTTCTGAAAGGTAAAAAATGAAATGCCTAACGGCAGTAAGATGGCCCCAAGATTGATTTCTGTCCCGACCAGGGCGTTCAGATTGAAGGCGAGGAAGCCTGCATATTTATACCACCCCAGTAAGCTAAGATTTACCATGGCACCGACGACAACGACCGCCTTTCGCCCGTCCGAGCGCACAGGAAAAGCAAGCGCTCCACGCAATAAGATATAATTGACGAGGATGGCTCCGAGAAGGATGACGAGAAAGTCAGCCGACCACCAAGCGTAGAATCCAAGTGAAGCAACAACCAACCACGCTTTCACAGCCCAGCTTTTAAAGTTTTGTGCTATCACTGCACCAAGGAGTGCAAGCGGCAAGAATACTAAAAGAAAATCAAAACTGTTGAAAAGCATCGCTTGAATCCAGGCTGTGCTCGGTTAATCAATATCAGAGGCATATCTTGCCAAGATGCCCTCTTCAGAGCGTGTTCCAATCACATTGAATCACATCTTAGACTCCGATGAATTCACCCGCCAGACGGTATTCCTCCCCATTCATGCCGCGCTTGAAGGCGGCGATGCCGGGCGTCAGCTTATCGTCGATGCCGCCCAGGTCCAGCCAGCGCACGCCGCGTTTGGGGAGTTCCACCACTGCTTCCCACAATAGACGATTATTGGCTTTCAGCTTGCGGCCCGCATCGCCGTTCCAGCCGATCAGATAGGTGGCGGCATCCCCATGGCGGGCCAGCAGGATTCCGGCCACCGGGTCATGGCCGTTGGACGCTTTGAGCACCAGCATGTCGTCGGGGCGATAGGCATGTGTGGCCAAGGCCTCCACCAGGGCAGGGGGGCTTGCCCCGAACCCTTTGTCTTCCAACAACTCGCAATAGCGGGCCAGCATCCAGGGCAAGAAGTCTGGTGAGGCCTCCACCAGCAGCGAGGCCTTTTCCGCCGCATTCAGCATATTGCGCCATTTGCCATCCAGGCGTTTGCGCAAGATATCGGCTCCCTGGGACAGGTCGATCCAGGCCGAGCACCAGGGATCACCCCCTCGGCGGCGAAAGCCCGGCACCACGGTTTCCTCGGGCAGTTCCGGGGCCAGGGAGAGCGCCCCCAGATTGAACCAACGCCAGCGTTTGCGCAGGGCCTCGATCACCACCAGCTTGTCGGCTAGGGACATTTCACGCAGCCAGATCGGGCCGCGATTGAGCCGCCCGACCCGGATCAGTCCCGCGACACGCTTTTCCAGCACTTGGGCCAAAGCCACCGGCTGCCCGGCCCAGCTGATAA
>JAYTWE010000188.1:0-8589 GCA_043744055.1 Magnetospirillum sp. | reverse complement strand
CACCCTGCGCGCCGGTCTGCAATGGCATGATCCCCGCACCCCCGCCATCATCGAACTGCCGGGCGCCCCGCCGCCCAAGGAGCGCCACCTGTCCCGGCCCGAGTTCGAGCGCCTGCTGGAGTGCGCCGGGGCCGCCCATGTGGAACTGTTCATTTTGTTGGCCCTCACCACCGCCGGCCGCAAGGAAGCCATCCTGGATTTGACCTGGGACCGGGTGGACCTGGAGCGCGGGATTATCCGGCTGGGCGACGGGGTGCGGCGGACCAAGGGCCGGGCAACGGTGCCGATCCACCCCGATGTGATGGAGAAGCTGGAGGCCGCCAAGAAGGCGGCGCTGACGGAATACGTCATCGAGTGGGCGGAAAAGCCGGTAAGGTCCATTCGGACAGGCTTTGACCGGGCCTGCGAGCGGGCGGGCCTCACCGACGTGTCGCCCCACGTGCTGCGCCACACCGCGGCGGTGTGGATGGTGGAAGACGGCGTGAGCATGGACGAGGTGGCGCAGTTCCTGGGGCACTCGGACAGCCGCATCACCAGCCGGGTCTATGCCCGCTTCAGCCCCGACCACCTGCGCAAGGCTAGCAGGGCGCTGGGCTGGAAGCGGCCGTCGAGCCCGGAGAAACAATAAGGCCCCGGTTCATTTGAACCGAGGCCCTATGTCCGCCGAAACGGCAACCGCTTGGTTTTATTGGTCGGAGTGAGAGGATTCGAACCTCCGGCCCCTGCCTCCCGAAGACAGTGCTCTACCAGGCTGAGCTACACTCCGGTCGCCTGCGAGGCGCTTCTTATAGCGCCAAGATGTTTGGTTCGCAAAAGGATTTTACTGGTCTTTGCCGGGTTAGGGCGTGATTCAATGAGATTAAAGCACGGTCTAGCCTTCTTCCTTATCCTTGCGGCGATGGATGTTCAGGCCGATTTCATCGAGGAAGTTCTGTTCCTTCTTGTCACGCTCGGCCTGATCACGGCGTTCACGCTCGCGCTGGGTGATTTCGTAGGTCTTCAGTTCATTGAAGGCCAAGGCCAGGTCTTCGCGGGCGCGGATAATTTCGGCACGGATCATTTCCAGCATGGACAGGAGCTGTTCGCGGCGGTTCAACCAGGCATTGGCAAAATTGCCGTAGGTGAAGCCGACGCCCGTCGCATCCTCGGATGCGATGCGCTGTTCTTCCTTTAACTGCACGTCCAGCTGCTCGATCCACGAGATGATCTCATCTTCGCGGCCTTGAAGTGCTACGAGGATGCGCTGCTTCTCGTCCACAGTCCATTTGGACAGCCGGATCAGAGTTTTCAGGCCTTTGGCAGCCATTATAGGTGACCCTCAGATGCCGGGCACCGCCTCTGGTGGCTTGGCTTACGCGCCATGAGGCGCACCGGGCCTTGCCCGCAACTCCCTTCGGTCGCTTTTGTTCGGCCCTCAGATGCCGGAGAAAAGGCGACCACCCTATCTCCCTCCCATTCCGTCACCGTCGAACGGCATGCCGAGAATCTCGGCCAGCTGGGAATAGCAGTTGGGCAGGTCGGTGGCGTCGGTCTTGCGTTGACCAAGGAATGCTTCCAGCTCGGGATAATACTGGATGGCTTCGTCTACCGCCGGATCGGTGCCGCGGCGATAGGCTCCCAGACGAATCAACTCGGCCATGTCTTCGTAGGTGGAGAGTAGGCCTCGGGCGCGGCGGATCAGATCGCTTTCCTGCTCGTTGTTGCAGGCGGGCATGGTTCGCGACACGCTGCGCAAGATATTGATGGCGGGATAGCGACCGCGTTCGGCGATGCCGCGATCAAGCACGATATGGCCGTCCAAGATACCGCGAACCGCATCGGCGATGGGTTCGTTATGGTCGTCGGCATCCACCAGCACGGTGAATAATCCGGTGATGGAGCCTTTTCCCACTCCGGGTCCGGCCCGTTCCAGCAGACGGGGCAATTCGGCGAAGACGGTGGGGGTGTAGCCCTTGGAGGCGGGCGGCTCGCCCGCTGACAGGGAAATCTCGCGCTGGGCCATGGCGAAGCGGGTGACCGAATCCATCATGCACAGCACGTCCAGGCCTTGATCGCGGAAGTATTCCGCCACGGACAAGGTGACATAGGCGGCTTGACGTCGCAGGAGCGGGCTTTCATCCGAGGTGGAGACCACTACCACTGATCGTTTCATGCCCTCGACGCCCAGATCGTCCTCGATAAATTCACGGGCCTCGCGGCCACGCTCGCCGATCAACCCGATCACCGAGACGTCGGCTGAGGTGTTCTTGGCCATCATGGACAACAGCGAGGACTTGCCCACGCCGGACCCGGCGAAGATGCCCATGCGCTGACCGCGACAGCAGGTCAGGAAGGCGTTGACGGCGCGAACGCCCAGATCAATCTTTCCCACCACGCGAGAGCGGGAATGGGCTGATGGCGGCGGATTGCGAATGGGAAAGGCGGTGTCGCCGCTGGGCAATGGCCCCAGCCCGTCCACCGGATCGCCGAATCCGTTGACCACCCGCCCCAGCCATCCCCGGTCGGGATAGATGACCGGCTCGGCATCTTGCACTTCGGTGCGGCAGCCCAGGCCGATTCCTTCAATGGCGGAGAACGGCATCAGCAGGGCGCGGCCCTGGCGAAAGCCCACCACTTCACAGATGACCTTGCGGCCATCGCGGGCGACGACATTACAGCGATCACCGACGGAAATCGTCCGTTGGACGCCTCCGGCTTCTAACAGCATGCCTTGAACCGCCGCAATCCGGCCATAAACCTGGATATTGGAGATCCGCTCGATATCATTAATCAGGTTGCGGACCAGGAATTTCAACGCAACATTTCCCCCGACATTGGACCCGTTGAGTCTAGCCGTCTTGAACTGATCAGAATACCCCCTTATGGTTAAGATATCGTAGCGACGGGATGGGTCGGGAACCTTGCCATGCGCGTTCTGGTAGTCGAAGACGACAAGATGATGTCGAAAGTTATCGAGGCTATGCTCAAGGCTGAGGGCATGGTGGTCGATACGACCGCTTTGGGCGAGGATGGCCTGGAGATCGGCAAGCTCTATGATTACGACATTATCTTGTTGGATCTGATGCTGCCGGACATGGATGGATACGAGGTTCTGCGCCGGTTGCGCTCGGCTCGGATCGAAACGCCGGTTCTGATTTTGTCGGGATTGACCGAGCCCGACAAGAAGATCAAGGGCCTGGGATCGGGCGCCGATGATTATCTGACCAAGCCCTTTGACAAGGGCGAGCTGGTGGCCCGTATTCAGGCCATCGTCCGGCGTTCCAAGGGTCATGCCCAGTCGATCATCGAGACGGGCAAGCTGTCGGTTAATCTGGATGCGCGCACCGTGGCGGTGTCGGGCGATCCGTTGCACCTGACGGCCAAGGAATACGGCATTCTGGAATTGTTGAGTCTGCGCAAGGGCCAGACTCTGACCAAGGAACAGTTCCTCAACCATCTTTACGGCGGGATCGACGAGCCCGAGCTGAAGATCATTGACGTCTTCATCTGCAAGCTACGAAAGAAGTTGTCCACCGCCACCGGCGGCGAATCCTATATCGAAACGGTTTGGGGACGCGGCTATGTGCTGCGTGATTCTGATGCGCCCCATGCGGGCAAACAGGTCAAATTGGGTTGAAACAACCCAAGCACCACAAAATATAGTTTGATCCCCGAGTCCGCTTCGGTCAGAATCCTTCCGCTTCAGGGGGTTCGGCATGGACGTTCAGAGACTCGCTAAGGTATTGGCCATGGCCGCCTCGGACAATGAGACCGAGGCGCTGCACGCTTTGCGCACCGCCAGCCGGTTGCTGGAAAGCGCCGGTCTCGATTTTGTCGCCCTGGCCGGTCGTTTCTCCGAGTCTGGTCCGGTGGTCTCCACCACTCGCGTGGAAGATCTGGAAGATGCCGTCTTTGATCTGCGAAACGAAGTCCGCCATCTGCGGACGGAGAATGAGCGTTTACGCCAGGGCAAGCCTGTCTCGCCTCTGACCGCTCCCAATCTTGCCGATGCTGCGTCCGCCCTGCGTCTGCAAGTGGAGTTGGACGCCGCCCGTCAGCAATTGGCGCGTCATGGCGCCGATGCCGAGGCGGCGGAGCTGGCTTTGCGATCCGATCTGACCCAGGCCATTGCGGCGATGGAGCGTCTGACCCAGCAATTCGCCGAGATTAAAAGCCGCAACGACCGGCTGGAGGCGGAAAACCGTCGGCTGACTTTGGTGATGGGGGCGTTGAAGGCGGAGCTGGACGAGCGTTTGAGCGACCGCCTCCATCCGTTACCCACTCCCACCTTACGGCCGGAAACCATCAGCCGCCCGGAACCCATGGCCCGAGTCGATATTTTGCCGCCGCGCCGTGCCGCGCCGCATAGCTCCGCCAGCCGGGGGAAGCCGGTTCCCGCCAATCAATACGCACTGTTTTAGCGGCAAGTCTGGACTCTTGCGTCCGACCGCCCATATAAACCGGTCATGATCGAGAACACTGCCTGGCCCTTTATCAAGATGCATGGTCTGGGGAACGACTTTGTCGTTCTCGATGCCCGTGCACGTGTCATTGACCTCACTCCCGCCCGGATTCGGGCGATTTCCGATCGTCGAACCGGCATCGGCTGCGACCAGCTGGTGGTGATCGCGCCGCCCAAGGGCCAAGTCAGCGACGCCACCATGCTGATCTATAATTGCGATGGGTCCGAGGTTTCCGCTTGCGGCAATGCGACCCGTTGCGTTGCCTGGCTGCTGATGGCTGAATCCGGTCAGGCCAAGGTGGTGATCGAGACCAAGGCCGGTCTGTTGGATGCCGAATCTCGCGGTGAGTCCCTGGTGGCGGTGGATATGGGCCGCCCCCGGCTGGATTGGCGCGAGATTCCCTTGGCCGAGGCGGGCGATACGCTGCATCTGGGGGTGCGTGTGGGGCCGTTGGCCGATCCGGTGGGCGTCAATATGGGCAATCCCCATGCGGTGTTTTTCGTTGATGATGCCGAGGCTGTCGAGCTGGCCACTTTTGGCCCGGTGCTGGAGCATTACGCTTTGTTCCCCGAACGGGCCAATATCGAGGTCGCTCAGATCTTGTCGCCGTTGGACGCCCATACCGGCCGCATTCGTATGCGGGTGTGGGAGCGCGGGACCGGCATTACCATGGCTTGCGGCACCGGCGCTTGCGCCACTTTGGTGGCGGCGGCGCGGCGCGGTCTGTCGCCCCGCAAGGCCGAGGTGATCGTGGATGGCGGAACGTTAACCATCGAATGGCTGCCTGACGACCATGTGCTGATGACCGGGCCGGTGGCGACCGCTTTCGTGGGCACGCTGGACCCGACTCTACTTTCATGACCAAGCCCATCCCAACCGTTCTGACCTTTGGCTGTCGGCTCAACGCCTATGAATCCGAAGTGATGAAGGAGCATGCGAAAGCCTCGGATTCCGGGGTGGAAACGGTGATCGTCAACACCTGCGCCGTCACCGCCGAGGCCGAACGCCAAGCCCGTCAAGCGATCCGCAAGCTGCGGCGGGAACGCCCCAATGCTCGTATCGTGGTTACCGGCTGTGCCGCCCAGGCCCATCCCGAAACCTTTGATTCCATGCCCGAGGTGGATCAGATCCTGGGCAATGTGGAAAAGATGCGTCCTGATATTTTCTCGATGCCTCCCGCCGAGAAGATCGTGGTGGGCGATATCATGGAGGTGCGTGAAGTCGCGTCCCATCTGGTGTCCGGCTTCGAGGGCCGGGCGCGGGCCTTCGTTGAAGTGCAGCAGGGCTGCGACCACCGTTGCACCTTTTGCATCATTCCCTTCGGGCGTGGCCCCAACCGTTCGATCCCCATGGGTCGGGTGGTCGAGCAGATCAGAGAACTGGTCTCGGCGGGTTATAACGAAGTGGTCTTGACCGGCGTTGACGTGACCGCCTATGGCGGCGACTTGCCGGGGAAGCCTGGTCTGGGGCAGCTGGTGCGCCGTCTGCTGGCTGCGGTGCCGGAGCTTCCCCGTTTACGCCTGTCCTCCTTGGACCCGGTGGAGGTGGATGCCGAGCTGTTGGCCGCCATGGCCGAGGAAGCGCGCTTGATGCCTCATTTCCATCTTTCGGTTCAGGCGGGGGATGACACCATCTTGAAGCGTATGAAGCGCCGCCATCTGCGCGCCGATGTGATTGCATTGGCCCGGCGGATTCGCCAGCTGCGCCCCGATGCGGTGCTAGGGGCTGATATCATCGCCGGTTTCCCCACCGAGGATGATGATATGTTCGTTCGCTCGCTGGATCTGGTGGATGAGGCGGAATTGACCCATCTTCACGTCTTTCCCTTTTCGGCCCGGCCGGGGACTCCGGCGGCCAAGATGCCCAAGGTCAAGGGTGACGTGGTCAAAGCTCGTGCCGCCCGTCTGCGGGCCAAGGGCGAAGCCGCCCTGGCCGCTTTGATGACTGCTCGTCTGGGAACCGAGGCCGAGGTGCTGATGGAGCGCGACGGCCAAGGCCATTGCGGGCATTATCTGCCGTTCCAGATTGAAGGCTGCATCGCCGAGCCGGGAAGCATCGTCAAGGTGCGGATTTCCGGGATCAGGAACGGAATTCTTGTGGGTGAACCGGTATGAGTGACGTCTGCCTCCTCCCCCCAGGCAAAGCATGGGGGGAGGTTGGGAGGGGGGAGTGTTTGGAGCGGATGACATGAGCATTTTTGGATTCGGTAAGAAGAAGCCTCCCGAGGCCACCCCCCCGGTTGAGGAGCAGGGCTGGTTCGGGCGTCTGAAATCCGGCTTATCCAAATCTTCGTCCAAGCTGACGCAAGGTCTCGGCGATTTGTTCACTAAGCGCAAGCTGGATGACGAGGCGCTGGAAGACCTGGAAGATCTGCTCATCACCACCGACCTTGGTGTCGCCACCGCCGCGAAAGTCACCAAGCATCTGGCCAAGACCCGATTCGGTCAAGACGTGACCGCCGATGAGATCAAGCAGACCCTGGCCGAGGAAATCACCCGGATTTTAGAACCGGTGGCCAAGCCGCTGGTGATTGACCCCAGCCATAAGCCCCATGTGGTGCTGGTGGTGGGCGTCAATGGATCGGGCAAGACCACCACTATCGGCAAATTGGCCAAGCAAAATAAGGATGCCGGTTATTCGGTGACCCTGGCGGCGGGAGATACCTTTCGCGCCGCCGCTGTCGAACAGCTGCAAATCTGGGGCGAGCGGACCGGTTGCCCGGTGATCGCTCGTGAAACTGGGGCCGATGCCGCCGGTCTGGCCTATGACGCGGTTGCCGAATCCAAGAAGCGTGGCGATGATTTGTTGTTCATCGACACCGCTGGCCGTTTGCAGAACAAGGCCGATCTGATGGCCGAGCTAGCCAAGATCGTGCGCTCCATCAAGAAATTCGACGAGACCGCGCCCCATGACGTGCTGTTGGTCCTTGACGCCACCGTGGGTCAGAACGCCCATTCCCAGGTGGAAATCTTTAAGGATATGGTCAGTGTCACCGGATTGGTGCTGACCAAGCTGGACGGTACGGCACGCGGCGGCGTTCTCGTCGCCTTGGCCGAGAAATTCGGTCTTCCGGTTCACGCCATCGGCGTCGGCGAACAGGCGGGCGATCTCCGCCCCTTCGAGGCCGAGGCTTTCGCCAAATCCCTGGTGGGGATGGATTAAGTAGGATTCTGGCCCGCCCCTCGCTGGTGCAGAACCGGCATCAGCTCGAAATAAGGGCGGATGATGGGGGAATCGGAGGTCTTGAAGGCTTCGAACGGCCCATCGAAGAACACTCTTCCTTCGTGCAGCATCACCACCCGTGGCCGCAGGCGGTAGAGCAGGTCCTTGTCGTGGGTGATGACCAATGTGGTGCGCAAGTGCTGGCCCGAGGTCGAATCGCCGTGGGTGGATAAAAGCAGGTCTTGGATCTGCGAGGCGGTGACCGGGTCCAGCCCGGTGGTGGGTTCGTCAAAGAACATGCAGCGCGGATCCATGGCCAGGGCGCGGGCGATGGCGATACGCTTGGCCATGCCGCCTGACAGGCTGTCGACCCGGCTATCAAGAAAATCTCGGTCGGTGGGCAGTCCCACCGCTTCGAGCACCTCGCCCGCGATGGCGGCGATGGCTGGGTCGCTCAGGTGGCGGACCTCTTCCAGCCACAGGCCGATATTGTCCAGCACTGTCCCCGAGAACAGAGCGTTGCGTTGAAATACCACGCCCCAATGGGTGTGGAGATCGTCGAGGTCGTTGGGAGCCATGCTGGCAAGATCGACCAGCGGGCATCCTGGCAGATCGGGCGCCCTCACCTGGATGCAGCCTTCATCGGGTTGCAGCAGCCCCAGGAGATGGCTGAGCAGCACCGACTTGCCGCAGCCGGAACCGCCGACAATGGCGATGAAGTCGCCGGATGGGATGTGGAGATCGACGCCACGCAAGACGTCATGGTCATCGAACGCCTTGCACAGGCCCTCGACCCGGATTTCAACTGCGGACTCGCTCTTGGTGTCCATGACGCCAGGATATCTCCTTGCCGGACTGGAGGCGAGGGGATAGCGGTATGGATTCAGGGTAATCGGCTGAAGGATAATATTCGTGCAAACGCTGTCGTCATTCCCGCGAAAGCGGGAATCCATGCTGCCACAGGCACGTTTTTCGGCCATGCATT
>JAYTWE010000187.1:0-4595 GCA_043744055.1 Magnetospirillum sp. | reverse complement strand
TCGCCGCCGCCGAAATTGGCGATAAGACTCAATTGCTGGCCTTATTGCTGGCGGCCAAATTCCGCAAACCCTTACCGGTGGTGGCGGGAATTTTCGTTGCCACCATCCTCAATCACGGTATCGCCGCCGGGATCGGCGTGGCCGTGGCGGAATGGCTTGGCCCCGAGATGCTGCGCTGGATCGTCGGTCTGTCCTTTATCGGGATGGCCGCCTGGACCCTGGTTCCCGACAAGATGGATGATGACCCCAAGATGTGGGAGCGGGCAGGGGCCTTCGTTGCCACCACGGTGTCGTTCTTCCTGGTGGAGATCGGAGACAAGACCCAGGTGGCAACGGTGGCCCTGGGAGCGCGATTCGGCGACCTGATCGGCGTCACCACCGGCACGACCCTCGGCATGTTGATCGCCGATGTTCCCGCGGTCTTCGTGGGCGGAGCCATGGCTGATCGTCTGCCGCTGAAGCTGGTTCGCACCATCGCCGCCGCTCTATTCGCTATTTTAGGGGTGCTGGCCTTGACCGGAATGGGTAAGGATTTGTTTGGCGCATGAAAAACGGCGGAGGCCGTAAAGCCTCCGCCGCTTCTTTTATTATGTGGGCCTCAGAACGGGATTTCATCGTCCATATCGGCCGGAGGTTCCCAGCTTTGGCCACCACCGCCACCCTGGCCGCCACCACCTTGACCGCCGCCGCCGCTCTGGCGACCGCCACCACCACCGCCGCCTTCATAGCCACCGCCGCCGCCTTGGCCACCGCCACCACTGCCCAGCAGGGTAAGCTCACCCTTGAAGCGGCCGATCACCACTTCGGTGGAATACTTTTCCTGACCGGACTGGTCGGTCCATTTGCGGGTCTGCAACGTGCCTTCCACATAGACCGAGCTGCCCTTCTTCAAATAGCGCTCGGCGATGTCGGCCAGATTGGGGTTGAAGATGACGACCCGGTGCCACTCGGTCTTTTCCTTACGCTCGCCGGTGGCGCGATCCTTCCAGGATTCCGAGGTGGCAATGTTGAGATTGACGATCTTAGAACCGTCCTGCGAGGTCCGAACCTCGGGATCGCGGCCCAGATTTCCCAGAATGATAACCTTGTTTACGCTGCCGGCCATGGCGCTTGGGCTCCCCTATAAAAAGCAGGGCGGGATCGTACTGCATGCGGCTTATGGGAGGAAGGGGCTAATGCTTGGCCTTGGAGGGAGAGGCGGGAAGCAGCCGCCCCAGTAAAGAGCCCAAAGCCTTGACATAGGCGGCGGCTCCGCTGCGATGCATCCGCAAATTAATCTCGCCCCCCTTGACGAGTCGGAAGCCCAGGGTCAGAAATTCCTCATCCACCTCGGGCCGCACCGTCCACTTCTCCACCTGGATAGAAGGAGCATTGGAAAGGGGACGGGCAGGGTCTGCCCCGGCCAGACGCCCGGCCTGTTCCAGCCAGGACGATAAAATCGCCAATTGATCCAAGGGAAGAGTCACCACAGCTTCTTCACCGTTCTCATCGAGCAATACAAGGCGAACCCCATCGCCTGTGTCAGACGTTCGGGCGGACAGAACTTGCTGAGCCGAGATGACCCTCTTCATGCAAACGCCTCTTTGGACATGGCGTCATTATGCCATAGGCTCGCAGTTGTCGCACTGCACGATATCTGGTAGCGTGCGCCACCGTGGCCTTCGGGACACCCCAATTTGTGGTTTTTCACAGAAACCAACGGGAAGATTTCTTTGACAACGCCTTCTGCGTCGCCTCAATACGATATTACTCCGGTCACCATCGAAGACGAGATGAAGCGCTCTTATCTCGATTACGCCATGAGCGTGATCGTGAGCCGGGCACTTCCTGACGTCCGCGACGGTTTGAAGCCGGTTCATCGCCGCATCCTCTTCGCCATGAAAGAGGCTGGCTACGACTATAACAAGCCATTCCGCAAATCCGCGCGCATCGTCGGCGATGTCATGGGTAAGTATCACCCTCATGGCGATTCCTCGATTTATGATGCCATGGTGCGTATGGCGCAGAACTTCTCCATGCGCCTCATGCTGGTGGATGGGCAGGGTAACTTCGGCTCCATGGACGGCGATCCGCCAGCGGCCATGCGCTATACCGAAGCGCGTCTCGCGCGCTCAGGCCATGCGCTGATTGAAGATATCGACAAGGATACCGTCGACTTCCAGGCTAACTATGACGAGTCCACCCATGAACCGGTGGTTCTTCCTGCCCGCTTCCCCAATCTGTTGGTCAATGGCGCCGGTGGTATCGCGGTCGGCATGGCGACCAACATCCCGCCCCATAACCTGGGTGAGGTGATCGACGCCTGCTGCGCTTTTATCGACGATCCCGATGTAACGCCGGAACGCCTGATGGAACTGGTCCCCGGACCTGACTTCCCCACCGGCGGAACTATTTTGGGACGCTCGGGCATTCGCGCGGCTCAGTTGACCGGGCGTGGTTCCGTGGTCATGCGCGGCCGCGTTCATATCGAAGACATCCGCAAAGACCGCGAAGCCATCGTGGTCACCGAGATTCCTTATCAGGTCAATAAGTCGCGCATGCTTGAGCAGATCGCCGAGCTGGTGCGTGACAAAAAGATCGAGGGCATTTCCGACCTGCGTGACGAATCCGATCGTGACGGCGTGCGGGTGGTGATCGAGATCAAACGCGACGCCATCGCTGACGTGGTGCTGGCCCAGCTCTATAAGTTCACGCCGCTCCAGACCAGCTTTGGCGTCAACTCCCTGGCGCTGAACGGTGGCCGGCCCATGATGATGACGTTGCGCGACGTCATCAAAGCCTTCATCGCCTTCCGCGAGGAAGTGATTACCCGCAGGACCATCTTCGAATTGGGCAAGGCTCGTGATCGCGCCCATATCTTGGCCGGTCTGGCTATCGCCGTCGCCAATATCGACGAAATTATCAGGTTGATCCGCGCCGCCCCCGATCCTGTCACCGCTCGTGAACAGCTGATGGGCAAGGCTTGGCCGGTGGGCGATGTGGGGCCGCTGATCCAGTTGATCGACGAACCCGGCCGTGGAATCGAGGACGGAAAGTATTCGCTGTCCGAGCTTCAGGCTAAGGCCATTCTCGACCTGCGTCTGCACCGCCTGACCGGGTTGGAGCGTGACAAGATCGGTGACGAACTGCGCGAGATCGGTCGCCAGATCGTTGAATTCCTTGAAATCCTGTCATCTCGTCCCCGCCTGTTCGAAGTGATGCGGGGGGAACTGCTGGAGATTCGCGAGCAATTCGCGACTCCGCGCCGCACCACCATCGAAGAGAACGAGTTCGAAGCCGATATCGAGGATCTGATCGCTCGCGAGGACATGGTGGTGACGGTCACCAATACCGGCTACATCAAGCGTGTCCCGCTCTCGGCCTATCGTGCCCAGCGTCGTGGCGGCAAAGGCCGTTCGGGCATGAACATCAAGCAAGAGGATTTCCTCAATCAGGTGTTCGTGACCAGCACTCATACGCCGGTTCTGTTCTTCTCCTCATCGGGGATCGCCTACAAGCTGAAGGTCTATCGCCTTCCCCTGGGCACCCCCCAGGCACGCGGCAAGGCCATGGTGAACATCCTTCCTCTGGATGAGGGGGAGACCATCTCCACCGTCATGCCCTTGCCCGAGGATGAAAGCACCTGGAGCGAGCTGCATGTGGTGTTCACCACGTCTTCAGGCGATGTGCGGCGCAATCTGCTGTCCGACTTCACCGAAGTTCGGGCTAATGGCAAGATTGCCATGAAGCTGGGTGATGGGGAACGCCTGATCGCGGTTCAGACCTGCTCTGAAGCCGATGATATGCTGCTGGCCACCCGCCGGGGCAAGGCCATCCGCTTCCCGGTTTCCGATGTTCGCGTCTTTAAAAGCCGCGACTCCACCGGTGTGCGCGGCATCAGACTTGACGGTAAGGATGAAGTCATCTCCATGTCCATCGTCACCCACGTGGCCTATGACTCGGAAACCCGAGACAGCTACCTCCGTGGCGATATGGCGGCTGAACAGTCGGAAAAGATGGCTGCCGAAGAGCAGTATGTGTTGACCGTGACCGAAAATGGCTTTGGTAAACGGACATCGGCCTACGAATACCGCATCACCGGTCGTGGTGGTCAAGGCATCGCCAATATCGACATGACCGAGAAGACTGGTCTGGTGGTGGCGTCGTTCCCGGTTAATCACGCCGACGAAATCATGCTGGTCAGCGACGGCGGCAAATTGATCCGTATGCCGGTTGATGATATCCGCATCGTCGGACGCCGGACTCAGGGCGTGACTTTGTTGCGAACCGCCGAGGGCGAACGTGTGGTATCTGCCGCCCGGCTTTGTGACATCGCGGCCAGTCCCGATGATGACGACGATATTATTGATGACGACCTTGACGCCGAGGCGGTAGTGGGAGGCGAGGATGCCTAAGCGCGTTGGTCTTTACCCCGGAACATTCGACCCGGTGACCAATGGACACCTCGATATCGTGGCTCGGGCCGCCGGGGTTGTGGACCACTTGATCATTGCCGTTGCGGGCAATGCTGGCAAGGGGCCGCTCTTTACCTTGGATGAGCGGGTTTCCATGGCGGAAGAGGAAATGTCGGAGCTGGCCAAAAGCCTTGGCGCCAG
>JAYTWE010000186.1:0-7329 GCA_043744055.1 Magnetospirillum sp. | reverse complement strand
GGAAAGCCGGGGGCTGCACTACACCATTGATTTTCCCAGCCTGGATACGGTGGCGCCGCCGCAAAATACAATTCTGGTTCCCAAGAACTTCTCTGTTCGTCGTATCGGGTGAGGCTGAACATGGACAATACCGCCCGCAGAGTCGTGTTCCCCGCTGGAACGGTAATTTTCACCGAGGGTGAGGCTGGCACGACCGCTTATGTGATCGAATCCGGCCAGGTCATGGTCTACAAAACCGTGGACGGGAAGACCGTCGAGATCGGAGACGTGGAGCAAGGCGGTATTTTCGGTGAGATGGCCCTGATCGACGATCATCCCCGCATGGCCTCGGCTCGGGCCGTTGTGGAGACGGCCTGCGTCATCATCGGGAAGGAACGTCTGTTCCAACAGATGGACAAAGCCCCCAAGGGAGTGCGGGTGATCGTCAACGCCCTGTTGGGCAATATCCGCGCCATGGGGGCCGAACTGGCTGAAGCTTCCGTCATTCTCGCTCGCGACAAGGAATAGTCATGCTCCGTCGTCACGTCATTTCCGGCCTTGCCGCTTTGCTTTTTTCATCCGCGCTGTGCCCCGCCATGGCCAGCGAGAAAAAGGACGAGAAAAAGAAGGAGGATAAAAAGCCCAATCAACTGCCCATTCCAGGCAAGGGCCAGCGTTATGTCCGCCTCCCCACCATCGTTTTGGAATTGTGGGACAAGGATGGTAATTTCCGCATGTCCTCGGTCGATCTGCTGCTGCTGGTTCACGAAGACGCCAAGCTGGCGGAAAAGACTCTGTCTGAAAAGATGAAGCGTCAGCTCAACTCAACTCCCTATGAAGAGTATATGGCCGCCAATCCCGCCCCCATGATTAAGGCAACCATGTTGGATCTGGCGCGCAAGGAACCGGGCGGCGAAAAAATTATTGATCTTTTGATCTCAAAGATGTTGTTTCGATAGGCTTGTCGAAATTTCGTATTGCTTATAATTCTAATAATTTCTGGAGCCAATCCTTTGCAAACAAGTATAAGCCAGAATGAATTTTACGGAGCTTATGCGCGGACTGGCCAGGGCTGCACGCTTAAAAGCAAGCATGTCAGGCAGTTCAATAAGGACTTTGTTGAGGCCAGTGGTTTTGACCGCCGGATGTCGGTGCTTGAGATGGGGTGCGGAAATGGACTTTTCCTCCGCTTCCTTGATCGCATCGGGGTTGCCCATTTTATGGGTGTCGATGGCGATCCTCGGGTGCTGGGGGAAATGCCGGCTCATATGGCCGGGCGTGTCAGGATTTCGGACTTTGCTCAATTCTTTGCCGAACACCCTGCGGAAGAGACGTTCGACCGGGTGGTGATGTTCGATGTTCTTGAGCACTTTTCGCCGGAGGATGGCGCTAATTTGCTGCGAAGCATCGCGCCGTTATTGGCTCCTGGTGGGTGTATCGTCATTCGAACTCCCAATATGGGGTCCCCATGGGGGCTTGGTGTTCAATATAACGATGTGACTCATCGGACCTGTTATACCCCAGGGTCTTTGCGTCAAGTGGCTCAAGTGGCGGGGTTCAGCCTTGTCAGTGTTCGGGGGCAAGCCTATGGCTCGTGGTATCGTGAGCAGCGCGAGCGCGTGTTGACGGGGGTCATGTCATGGTTCCTCGCGGCTCCGCCTCAAATCTGGTCCCCCAATTTCATCGGTGTGCTTGCACCGAATATCAGTGAGTGAGTGCTCTATCATGAAGTTGAAATACGCCGTGGTTGGCATGATCCTTTTTCTGGCGGCGTGCGCGGGCAAGCCGCTTTACAATGTGCAGGATCACCCGATTCCGTTGACGGCGCAGTCGCTGCCGCTTGACCGTCTGGAGGCGGCGATTATCGAGGCCGGGCAGTCACGCAGTTGGCAGTTCCAGCGCGTTTCCATGGGAACGCTGCGAGCCACCCAAGTGGTTACGGCACGCAATTTGTCGGCCGAGGTAGAAATCCTGTTCGACCAGAAGGCCTACAGCATTCGCTACATCTCATCTCAGGGAATGAAGGAACAGGACGGCACCATCCACCCCCACTACAATATGTGGATCGGGAATCTGGAGCGGGACATTTATACCCGTATGTCCAACGTCTCGTTCGGGAAATAGAGCGTTGCGCTCTTTTCCCAAACGGCGAAGCTATCCGACGATCTTGAAGATGCTGACATCCCGTTGGACGCGGTCTTCCAGGTCCAGGCTGGTTTTGACCGTATAGCCAGCGACCTTGAGAAGGCCGGTGGTCGGCAGATAGGCCCGACCGGGATCGGCCATGACCACGATGGCTCCCTCGGCCGCCAGTGACCTCAGCCACGGCCAGATATGAGCCGTCATGGGAGCCTCGTAGCAGACGTCTCCCGCCACCACCACGTCCCAGCGGCAGGGCTGCCCGACCACGTCGGTGGTCAGAACCTCGACCTCCACCCCGTTCAGCTCGGCATTGAGCCGGATGGCGTAACAGGCCATGGGGTCGATTTCCGCCGCCTCCACCTTGGCCGCCCCGCTTATTGCGGCGCCGATGGCGCTGACCCCGGAGCCCGCGGCGAAGTCCAGCACCCGCTTGCCCGCCACCAGATCGGGATTATCCAAAACCCAACGGGTCAGCGCTTGTCCTCCGGCCCAGCAGAACGCCCAATAGGGCGGCGGCAGGTTGACCCGCAACAGGGCTTCCTCGGTGGCCTCCCACAGGGGGGTCACTTCGGTGGCGGTCCACAGCTTGATCTCGGGACAGGCGGGGGGGCTGTCTATTTCAGTGTTGGAGCGGATAAAGTCACTGGCGGCCTCGTAAGAGGTGGCGACGGGGCTCATGACAGCCACCGTCCGGCAATGATGGCCGCCAGCAGCAGCCAGCCGAAATGACGGTTTGATTTGAATTTGTCCAGGCAGTCGGCTGAATCGTGAATGTCCACCTTCAGGATTTGCCAGACCAGATGGGCTCCGGCCAGGGCCAGCAGGGGCCAGAAGGCCCAGCCCAGACCCGCGCTCCAGCCCGACGCGGCCACCAGGACCAGGGTCATGCCATAGAACAGCCACAGCCATTTTGGCGTCGCATCGCCCAGCGCCAGAGCGGTGGATTTGACCCCGACCAAGGCGTCGTCTTCCTTGTCCTGATGGGCGTAGATGGTGTCGTAACCCAGAGTCCAGAACGGCCCGGCGGCATAGAGCAATAAAGCCGGAAGCTCCAGATCACCCTTGACGGCGGCCCAGCCCAGCAAGGCTCCCCAATTGAAGGTCAGCCCCAGCCAAGCCTGAGGCCAATAGGTGATGCGCTTCATGAAGGGATAGGGGAAGACCAGCAAGAGCGAAGCCACCCCCACCATTACGGCAAAGCTGTTCAATTGGAGCAGCACCACCAGCCCCACGGCGAGCAGCAGCCCCAGGAAGGCCAGGGCCTGACGCGGCGTGATGGCTCCCGACGGAATGGGGCGCGACGCCGTGCGGGCGACCTTGCCGTCAAAGTCGCGATCAGCCCAGTCATTGAAGGTGCAACCGGCCCCGCGCATCACCACGGCTCCCATAGCGAACAGGGCGAACAGCCCGAGATTGGGAAGGCCGTCCGTAGCCATGGCGGCGCTCCACCAGCAGGGGAACAGCAGCAGCCAAGTGCCGATGGGCCGGTCGAGGCGCATCAGACGCAGATAGGGGCGGATGACGGCAGGCATGTGGCGATCGATCCAATTGCCGACCGGAATATCGCCTTGCAGGGTCTGAGTGGTGTTCATAAGCAATGGATAGCGGAAAGTGAGGCCCGAGGAAATCACAACAATTCTTCGATCCCCGGCACGACCCCATAGAACAAGGTCTTAAGCCCGCGCCAGAGGTCGCCGTCGGGTTCGGTTTCCAGGCGAACGATCTCGCCATCCACCTCGCCGACCCAGGCGATAGGGCCGGTGGCGGCGCCAAGATTGTATTCTAATCTCCAACTGCGGCTGGGGGCGAAATCGGGGGCGATGCCGTTCAGAACCACTTCGGCCAGAGGAGGGCTGTCGATCATCACCCCGATCTCGGTATTGAGCTTGCGCGATCTTGGGTCAAAATTAGCGCTGCCCACCCAAAGGTGGCGGCGGTCGTAGATGGCGATTTTGGCATGAAGCGCAGAGTCGGATCGCCCCAGGCGAATGCGGTGGTGGAGGGGTTCCGGCCGTTTGGCATCGGCGCGGTATTCGAAAAGCTTAACGCCGTTTTCCAGCAATTCCGGGCGATAGAGGGCATAGATGGCGTGCACCGCCACCACATCGGTCGAGGCCAAAGAATTGGTCAGAATGGTGACGTCCACTCCGCGTTGCGCCAATTTCGTCAGAAGCTCCACTCCACGTTCACCGGGGATGAAGTAAGCGCTTTCATAGACCACTTCACGGCGCAGGCTCTGGCGTATAATGGCGTGGGCGCGGGCGATTTCAGACGAAGGCTTGGGCGCCCCCTCGGCCTGGCGGATCGGAGGCTCCGCCACCACATTGGCGTTGGCCCAGATCAAGCCGAACGGGCTTGAGACCCGCAGGGCGAATTCATCGCGGCGCAGATGATATTCCACCGCCGGTCCTTCTTCCGCGTCCAGCAGCGCCAGCAGGTCGGCCAGTTCCTCGGCAGCTTCAGGTGAGTGGCCATCTTGGTCGAAGCTGCTTACTGATTTGACGATTGGGCTGTTCCAAAACGTATCGAAGCTTTCCGCCGCCTGTTTTGCGACCGGTCCCACCGCCAGAAGCTCGATATCGCGGAAATTGGACTCGGATGGGCCTTCAAAATAGTGGTTGCTGATATTGCGGCCTCCCAGCAGCGCCGATTGCCCATCCACCACAAGTACTTTGTTGTGCATACGCTTCCCCAGGTGATCCAGGTTCAAGGCCATCTGGGAGGGGCGCGACCAGCGTGCCCGGTCGGGAAAGGGATTGAACAGCCGAACGTCCATATTGGGTTCGCTATTCAGCCGGGCCAAGATTTCATCATTGAGGCCAAGCTCGTAATCATCGAGCAAGATGCGAACCTTCACGCCGCGTCGGGCGGCGGCGATCAGATGATCCAGCATGAAGGCCCCCACTTCATCGGCATCGAAGATGAAGGTCTGGAAGTCGATGCTGCGCTCGGCCTGATCCGCCAGGGCGGCTCGGGTCATCAAGGCGCTGACGCCGTTATTGAGGAGACGAAAGCCCGATTGGCCGGGATGGCGCTTTTGGGCATCGACAAAGGCGCGGCCCAATTTGGTTTCGGAAGGATGGCTGAAGGCGGAAGACGGAAGGGGGACCACATCCTCGCGCATGGTGTCGCAGGCTGTCAGTCCCAGCAGTGCGGCAAGCCAAAGGGTGAGAAACAGGGGCTTCATGCGTCTACCCCTTGAAGTAGAGCAGTCCCTTCCGCCATTCCAGGGTCGGAGTCTTCCAGGCGGTACGGATATCGTCCGAGGCCGGATGGGCGGGCTTGCCGAAATACCAGCCCTGGCCGAACCGGACCTTCAGCAGCTTCAGCAGATTGGCGGTTTCGGCGTCTTCCACATATTCAGCCGTGGTGGTGACGCCCAGCTCGGTGCACAACTGGACAATGGCCTTGATGAACGAGACATCCTCGTTGCTGCGCATGGCGTCCTTGATGTAGCTGCCGTCGATCTTGACGTTGTCCACCTTCAGGGCGCGCAGATAGTGGAAGGCGGCGTGTCCGGCGCCGAAATCGTCCAGGCACACTTCATGGCCTTGCTTGCGAATGCTCTGGATCACGTCGTTGACGGCGGACAGATCGCTGATCTCGGCGGATTCCGTCATCTCGAAGACCAAGCGCTTGCGTAGGTCCGTGGTGGTTTCCAAAATGGCGCGCAGCTTCTTCACCACCGCCGGATCAGACAGGCTGCGGCCCGACAGATTGACGGCGAAGCGCAGAGATTCCGTGTTGGCGACGGCCGAGCGCATGGTCCCGATGGCGCGTTCCAGCAAAGCCATGTCGAGCATGCCCGCCATGCCCACATCCTCGGCGAAGGTCACGGTCTCGTAGGGCGATTTGTTGTCCTCGCCCTTGAAGCGAACCAGGCATTCGAAATGGTGCACCACATTGGTCCACAGATCGACAATGGGCTGGTACATCAGATTAAAGTCGCCGGTCACCACGGTCTGGCGCACATCGTTCATCTGCTTGACGGTGGCCGACAGGCGGGGCTGCAAATCCTTCATCAGGCTGGCAAGGTCGCCACCATTGGCGGAATCGCGGGCAAAGGCGTTCAGGGTATAGGTGAGGGCTCGGGCGGCTTCTTCCGGCGGAATATCGGCCACGTCCAAGACCAAGGTGGCCATTTTGGCTACGATAGGCGGCGCGTCCGGCATCACCACCTGGGCCGCCTTGGTCACCGATTCGCTGATCTTATCGGGGGAGACCGACGCCGAGTGCAAGACGCCGAACTTTCCGTCGTCCAACTGGCCGACGCCATCGCCGCCCACCGACAGGGATTTCAAGCGATTTCCCAACTCGGTGGCCAAGGCCGCCTGGGTTGCGGCCCCACCCTCGGTGTGGAGCGACGGAATATCGGGCAGTTCGACCAAAGTCAGTTGATAGGGCTCGTCCGGCGAGGCCGATTCCAGCAACTGGGCCGCCATGGCCTGGAAACTGTCCTTGTCCAGGACGCCAGACCCTTCGCTGCGTTTGGTGACCAGCGGCGGCAATCCGCCCGGATGGCTCAACGCCACCAGCAGACGTTCGGCATTGCCGGGATGGCGATAGCCGGACAGGGCGACGCTGATCGCTTTGCCATCGGGCAGCAGAACCCGGATCATGACGTTGCGAACCCGCTCGCCCTTGCTCATCTGGATCAGGGACTGGGCCAGCATGTCCTGATCGGAGGGATGCAGAATCTTACGGAGCGGCTGACCGATCAGCGCCCGCGCGCCACGGCCCAGCAGGGCCATGGAGGCGCCGACGGCGAAAGCGGTATTGCCGTCGGGATCGGTTTCCAGCAGCACATCGGCCGCAGCAAAGGCGAATGCCACATAGACATCGCTGGACCGTCCCAGATCATCCTTCTCACCGGCCATGTCAGCTTCCAATCCGCGTTGCGGCCACCAGCCTAAGTCATGGCCGACGGTGCCGCAAGTGGGGCGATGGGAGAACTACCAGTGCTTGTCGAGAAAGACGCCGATGAACAAGATCAGCAGATACGGCATGGAGGCGGCAAAGTTCCACCCGGCCCAGAATCGCGTGGGAGTCATCACCAATTTGACGTTGAACGCTAAAAGGCCAAGACCGGTCACCAGGGCGGTAATGCCATAGACGGGGCCTAACAATCCCATGGTCCAAGGCAGAACCGACGAGGCCACCAGGGCGATGCTGTTGCCTAAGATCCAATAGGCGGTGCGCTGTTCGCCG
>JAYTWE010000185.1:0-9189 GCA_043744055.1 Magnetospirillum sp. | reverse complement strand
CAGGGCCGGAGCCGCCATATGGACCGCCCCGGTACGACGTTCCGCCGCCAGCCAATCGGCCTCGGTATCGCCCGATCCATCACAAAGCGTCGCCGAGGTGATGACGATACCGTGAGAGGGCTCCACCACCGTCTTGGCAAAGGGAATGGTGGGGTCGATCCAGTGGCGATGCATCCCCACATCCATGTCGCGGCCGTCGATCCGGTCGACGGATAGCCAGTCCACATACTGCTCGGCAGCGCCGCCTTGAATGATGGTATCAAGCATACCCTTCCAACCGGCCAAGGGCAGCAAAGCCCGACGCTCGATGGAACGGCAGATGCCTTCGATCCGGGACCGGGTCGAGGAATCCAGATCAGCGGCCTCGTCATCCAGTAGACTGGCCAGGGACTTCATCAGCACCTGCAACGGAGCCCCCAGCCGCCCCAGGGCCTGAGCCAGATCATGGGCCGCTTCGGGAAGACCCGCCACGGTGGGGCGGGTTTCAGTCTCCAGACTGAAGGGCGAATCGCTTCCTCCGGCGCGGGCATAGACCTGCTGACGCGACAGAGCCAGAAAAGTCTCGGACGGCCCGTGAGGAGCCCCTTCGGACAGGCGCGACAGCCAGCCCGGTCCCGGCAGGGCACGCGCCGCCGCCAAAGCCTGATCCAAAGCCTGAACCGAAGCTTCCGAATGACCCACCAGATCCTCGGCGCGACGGGACAGGCCACGAGCCCGCGACCGCGCCGCCGCCTCGCCCTCCGGCCCCAGCAGCCAGCGGCGCAGCTCGGCAGCTTCCATCCCGGTCAGGTGAGCGGAAAACGCCGAATCGGCGGCATCGAACACATGATGGCCCTCGTCAAACACCGTCCGGGTCGGCATGAAGCCGTCATCAAGCCCACCCAAAGCCGCCTGAACCATGACCAGGGCATGATTGGCGACCACGATATCGGCGCGACGCGCCCGGCGCACCGCGCGTTCGATGAAACATTTGCGGTAATGGAAACAGGCGGAAAAGATGCACTCTCCCCGGCGATCCGCCATCCCCATGGTCCGCGCCCGACCCAGCAGATCCACCAGCCAGCCGGGGAAGTCGCCGCCCACCATGTCGCCATCACGGGTGGCCAGGACCCAGCGGGCCATCAGGCCGATGGCATGGGCATCTTGATTGCGGTTGCGGTTGGTCTGCTCCTCGAAATTCAGCAGACAGACATAGTTTTCTCGGCCCTTGCGGATCACCACCTTGCGCGCCTTGTCCTGAGGCAGCGGAAACAGGCGGTCCAGTTCGGAATCCAGCTGGCGCTGAAGATTGCGGGTGTGGGTCGAGATCCAGACCGGGGCCAGATTCTTTTCCGCCCAGACGCTGGCGGGGGCGATATAGCCCAGGGTCTTGCCGGTTCCGGTTCCGGCTTCGGCCAGGATCAGACGCGGCTCGGTCTCCTTATCGCGAGGAAGAAAGGCTTGGCTGACGGCGGATGCGTAATCGGCCTGACTGGGGCGCTGTTCCGCCCCTTCCCCCAACATGGAGGCGAGGCGGGCACGAGCCTCGGCAGGCTCCACCGGCAGACTGCCCGACGGAGGTTCCGGGGCGAATTCATGCCATTCCGGCAGACGCTCCCATACCCTGGCCGCGCCACCGCCGCGACCAGAATCACCTTGAACGCCCAAAGCCGCCAGAACCGGACTGCCCCAACCCCAACCGGCCCGCGACATCATCCAGGCGAGGCCACGGGTATCGACCGCCTTGGAAGCCTTTTCCGCCGCATTGGTTGCCGCCAGCTCTTCCAGCAGTTTGCGAGTAGCGCTCCACAGCGCCTCGGCCTCGTCTTCCGGGTCGGCGGGACGCGGCAAGCCCATGGCCTCGGCAATACCGCGAGGCGTGGGCAAGCAAAAGCGAGCGGGCCGCACGAAAGCGAACAGCTCCAAAATATCAAGACGGAGAAAATCCTCCAGGCCCAGCTTGGCCGCGACCGCCGGACCATGACAGACCAGCGGCGATTCATTGCGGGCATAGCGCGCGGCCTGGGCCGTGGTCAGACGCTTGAACTCACCATCGGCCTCCAACACCACGACACCCCTGGCCCCGGTCACCAGGACGGGGCAATGGGGCAGCATAATGCGGGGGGCGTCGGACATGGCGGGCACAGTAAAGGGAGAACGCACAGAGTACAAGCACCCCCTGGGAGCTTCCAGAGCTCCGAATCCAGATTTCAAATTGGTTAATTTCATCGTCTTGGCCGGGCTTGTCCCGGCCATCCACGCCCATCCGTCTGGCAAAATGCTGGTGGAACGGCATGGATACGCGGGACAAGCCCGCGCATGACGACTATTGATGGTTGGCGCAGCACTCAAAATGACTCGGGCCGTGTCGCCATCAAACTTTTATTAACCTGAGTTCGGAGCCCCCTGGGAGCTTCTACCTCACCGGCACCATGCGGCCTTCCACCTTAGGAGCCACAGTCCCGGCTGCCACCAGATAATCAGCCACCACATTGGCCAAGAGAGGGCCTCCGCTGGCATCGACCACCACTTTGGCCTCAGTCAGCACCTGATATCCATCCCCTCCCTTAGCCAGATAATCGGTGGTGGCCAACCGATAGACCCGCTTGGGGTCCAAGGGCTTGCCGCCCGCCAGGGCCGCGATCACCCGATGGCCCGGCGGCTTGGTGGTATCGTAAGTGACGGCAAGCCCCGATGTCTGGGGAAACCGCCCGGCACGGGCCGCCACCGCCGACAAGCCGTATTCCAGCGCCGCCAGCATTTGCTTCCCGGTGATATCCAGAGCCTCGACCGCATTGCTGAACGGCATTTCCGCCAGAATGTCGCGCCGGGTCAGCCCGGCTCCTGGCTCGTATTGCCGATTGCCGCGCAAGCCGCCGCCATTGAGCAGAGCTATATCCGCCTTGAAATGAGCCCGCAATGCGTCGGCGAACAGATTGCCGATAGCGGCCTCGTCGCCACGCACCGCCCCCGTGCGGCTGTCCATGGCGGTGGTCAGAGTTGCCAAGGGCTGGTCCAAGGCCTCTCCCAGCAGCCCATCAATCCGGCTCGCCAGCGGAGCCAGTTTCGGACTGGGAGGGCTTCCGGCCACCTGAATAAAGCGCCACCCCACCGGCAGAACCTTGGTGGGGCCGGTCTTGCCCGGATCGGGGCGGTCCACCAGCATCTCCACGGCTCCCAGCCATTGGGCATCGTGACCGGATTTAAGGATCAAGGCCCCCTCTTCCTTGATGCTGATGGGGTCATGGTCGTGACCGCCCAGAATCAAATCAATGCCACGAACCTGAAGCGCCAGCTTGCGGTCCTCGTCCAGATCAAGATGAGTCAAGGCCACCACCACTTCCGCTCCTCGGGCACGCAGCTCGGCGGCCATGGCTTGGGCGGTGGACTTTTCATCGATGAAGGCAACCCCCTCAGCCGAGCTCATCTGTGCCGTCCGAGCGGTCAACACCCCGAGAAACCCCACCTTGACGCCGCCGATCACAGTCAACAGCGAGGCGGACATGCCGCCGAACGGCTTGCCGTCGGCCCCTAAGACATTGGTGCCGATCCAAGGAAAGCGAGATTCACCGATGCGAGCCGCAAAATTGGCCGCGCCGAAGTCGAATTCATGATTGCCCGGAACGGCGGCAACCGGAGCCAGCGCATTGAAGAACTCGATCATATGAGCGCCCTTGGTGATGTTGGACGCCAAGGCCGGACTCAGCAGATCGCCGCCAAAGGTGAATACCGCATTGGGCTGGCGGCCGCGCTCGTCCTCCAGATGAGTCAGAAGTTCGGCCAGCCCCCCCTGACCACTCACCGGCCGGTATTCATAAATATCGTTCACATGAAGGAATGTGAGCCGCACCTGTTCGGCAGCGGCGCTGCCCGCCCACACCACAAAACTCAGAACCAACAACAGACCTTTACGCATCCCGGATCGTTCCTCATCACCCTATGACGACGGCAGTTTGCCCTGCCCGGCATCAACAGGCTACCGGAATGCAGCAGCGGAAGAGCTTCCGCCTCCAAGCTCCGATTGCCTTCGTCTGCGGGAAGTGAAATCATGCGCCCCCATCTCCCAGGAAGTGGAAAGCCTGACCTCATGAGGACCGTCGCATTTGTCGCCGCGCTGATCGCATTCGGATTGCCGTTTGCGGCCCTGGCCGAGTCCGGGAAGGCCGCCAAGGCCAAGCCCCCGACCAAAACAACCAAACCCGCCGCCGACAGTCACTTCACCATCTTGACGGCTGCCGCCGCTCGGGGCGAGGCCGAGGCGCAACATCAGCTCGGCCTTGCCTATCGTGACGGACACGAGGTCAAGGCCGATGCTCATACGGCGCTGTCCTGGTTCGTGTTGGCCGCCTTCAACGGCAACACCGCCGCCGCGCTGAATGCCGCCGAAGCCTATGACAAAGGCCAGGGCGTAACGCGCGACCCGGCCATGGCGGCACAATGGCTGTATCATGCAGGTCTCATGGGTGATGCCGCCGCCCGTTCCCGCTGGATGGAAATGGCCTTGTCCGGGCAAGTGTCATCACTGGGCGGACAGGACGGCGCAGAGTGGATCGCCGCCTCGGGCGATGCGCGCGCTCCCATGATTTTAGCCGAAGCCTTCGAAAAGGGCCTCGGCGTCGCTCCCAATTCCGATGCGGTGGAAGGTTGGCTACGGCTTGCCGTCACCTTTACCGGCGATATGGAAGCTCAGTTCCGGCTGGGACGGCTATTGCTAAGCCGTCAGGCTTCGTGGCGCATGCCGACCGAAGAGGAATGGAGCCTCAAGGAAGCCGAACGCAAGGGGCTGCCCTTCGGAACCGTGCTGTTCCCCACCAAGCCCGTCGGAGCCGAGGAAAAGATCAGCCTTGTACGGCCCGGAATGGTGGAAGGCGAACGTCGCCTGGACATCGCCGCCCGCAGCGGCCATGCCGAAGCCCAGCATTACCTGGGAATGGCCCTGGTTGCCGGTATCGACCTTCCCCTCAACATGAATGCCGGAATCATCTGGCTGGAAGCCGCCGCCGCTCAGGGCCATGCCGAAGCCACCGTGGCCCTGGCCATCCATGCCGCCAAGGGTGACGGTCTGTTCGCCAAGGACCCGGTGCGGGCCTTTGTCTTATACGACATCGCCGCATCGGAAGGTGAAGAGGGGGCCGCTGCCGCCCGCGACGCCATCGCCAAAACCCTCAATGCCAAACAAGCCGCCCGCGCCCGCTTGATTGGGCAGGGATTCCGGGAAATCCAGGGGCTTTAAGAGATCAAGGCCCCTATTCCCCTAACAGAACACGGCCAAGTTCACCGCCGTCGCCGCTGATTCTCTCGCGGATGACGCGGCCGATCCCGGCCACCAAAGCCGCTATGGATGCCAAATGCTCCGGCCCCGGAGTCGAATCAGACTCCACCAACCGGCACAGCCGGTTCCCCAAATCACTCACCAACGGGTAGTCAAATGTCGCCCCCTGACCCTTCATGTCATGGGCGATGCCGAAGAGAAGCTTCAGCCCGGCAGCCCGACCATCCGGCGCGGCAAGAATCTCGCTCAGACATGCTTCCAATCGCAACAGATCCGCTTCGGCCCAAGCCAGATAGCGACCGGAGAGATCGGCCAAGGCCGCCTCGGCCCGCACCAGGGCGGCGGGGTCAATATCAAAGAAATCGTCGGAATTGTCAGTATCCATGCCGGGGGGAGACATGGGGCTATTCCGCCGCTTCTATCCCAAGACAGCCGCGGCGGCGAAGGCCGAGCGCTATCAAGGATGATGCATGCTCCATGAGTTCCATGGCGGAAACCGGCTTGGCGATAACATCGTCGATTCCAAGCTCGAAGGCCTGCTCCAACACCGCGTGATGCTTGCTCCGAGACAAGGCCAGAACCGGGATATCTCTGTGAGCGACCTCGCCGTGCCGCAAACGGTGCATGAACAAGACGCCTTCGGTGTGGTCCTTGGCCCAGTCCATGACGATCAGATGCGGCTGATGCTCATCAAGCATTTCGGTCGCGGCATCGGCGGTACGCACCCCAATGATCTCCGTGACCGCAAGAGCCCTCAGCACCGTCGCCAACAACCGGCGCATATGAGCGTTGGCGTCGATAATCATGACGCAAACCGGCTCGGCTGCCATCTTAACTCGCCCTCCCCGTCATCAGGTAAACACCCTATCACCTCAAGGCTATCATAGAAAATAACGGCATTGGTATTAGGGTTCGTTGACATCGCCACCCCCGCCCGGCACCTTTAACGCCATGATGAAGCGGCTTCTCTCCCTGGGTGCCGCCGCCCTGGCCACTTTGGTCAGCGGATGCGGCGACGGCCCTTCCACAGTTCCGGGTTTTCGCAACGCGGCAACCTGGAGCTCGTTTGTTTACGCCACCAGCACCGGCCCCTTATTGCTGGAAGTGGTGGGCGATCCCTTCCCTATGGCCGCAGGCAATCTTCGGCAGAGCGTCGCAGACTCCATATCCGCCGGGATTCCAGGCCGCCCCTTTACCCTCACCCTTGAAAAGACGGTGGCGGCTCGGCCCAATTTCAAGATCGTTCTGGCCGTGGGCGCAGCATCCGATCTGGATGAACGAAGCATGTGCGCCGGACACGCCAAGGGCACCCGCACCCAAAGCAACGGTGGCCGCATTGATCTGGTTGCCACCTTTTGCGACGGGGAAACTCTGCTATCTTCAGTCCGAGGCTGGGTTGCCAAGGTGAACAACGCAGAAGACCGCCGGTTCCAGTTTTTACTGGGCCAGATGGCGCGTGACCTGATGGGCGAGCCTCAATAACCCCCCTTCGAATCCAATTCGTGACATTTTCTAAAAATAGGGTTAAGTTTAGGCAATTATGTTCAGCCAGAAAGGCAGGACCATGGACGTATCTTCCATCGGCGTCGCGAACTCGGCGCAGTACTTGCAAAAAACCCCCACCGGGATTCAGGCCCCCCTCACCGCTGCCAAGCAGGAGGAACAGGCCGCCCAGGTCTTCGCGCAAGTGGCAGCCCAGAGCGTATCACAGCAGCAACCCCCGCCGCCCTCGCCCACCGAGGTGTCAAAGACGGTCGCTGGACGTATTCTGGACATCGAAGCCTAATCAGGATCGTGGTCAGCCATATCATCGGCGGCTCTGCCGTCGGTGAGACGCTGACTGCTCCCTCATCCATGCTTATGGGGCGGCCGCATCCATGGCGCGGGCCAGTTCCACATCCTTTTCCGTCAGCCCGTCGGCGTCATGAGTGGAAAGGGTCACCTGGACCTTATTCCAAACATTGAACCATTCAGGATGGTGGTTCATGCGTTCGGCCGCCAGGGCCGCTTCCGTCATAAAAGCAAAGGCCTTTACAAAGTTCTTAAAGACAAAGGTCTTGGCAATGGCATCGCGGCCATCGCATTCCACCCAGCCCGAAAGCGTCTCAAGCGCACTTGCGCGGGCGGCACCCGTAAGTTTTTGAACCATAAGATCCCCACATTCATCATTTCGCATGACTCAAACAGTGGGTAGCTAACGAGCGTTTTTCAATCACATTGAATTACGCTCGTTAGCCCGGGCAGCGCTTGAGCCCTGAAAAAGCGGAGCTTTTCCGCCTCAGGCAATGCGAGGCCGTTCGCGTGTGAACGTGAAACGGTCTAGCGCCCACATCAAGGACAGGCTAAATTCATTTCATGAGCCGAGTCATACCACACCACAGCACCCCGCCATCCTGCGCCGAACTGGAAACCATCGCCGCGGCCGCCTTCGCCGATATTCCAGAGGAATTGCGCCGCTATGCCTCCGATGTCGTTATTCGGATCGAGGACTTTCCCGATGACGAGATCGAGCGCGAGATGGAACTGGAAACTCCCTTCGATCTCTTGGGCCTGTATTGCGGCGCGGCCATGGATATCCAGTCTTTCGGCGGCGCCCCCAACGATGTGGACCGGATATACCTCTACCGTCGCCCCATTCTGGATTACTGGTGCGAAACCGGCGAGGATCTGGGCTCGGTGGTCAAGCACGTCCTGATCCACGAAATCGGCCACCACTTCGGCCTGTCCGACGACGATATGGATCGGATTGAGGATGAGGAGTGACCCGCACCGGCTGGCATAAAGGCCTCGCGATACTGTCGCTCCTTTTGCTGGCTTTGTCTTTCGGGCCTTCACCAAGTTGGGCCACCAGTGAATTGCGCATTCTCGCCCGCGCGGGAACCCTTTCCCCCGAAATGATCGCTAAGTTCGAGCGCGATACCAATATTTCAGTTTCGCAGGAAGAGACGTCCGATTACCCCGGCATGGCCTTGAAACTGGCAAGCGCCCCATCCGGCTTCGACATCGCCTTTCCACCGGACCACTACGTGGCCGACCTGATCGAACATGGCCAGCTCGAACGTATCTGGGCTGATCGACTGCCTGGATTTTGGAATATCGAAGATCCGTGGCGGTCCCGCTCCTTCGACCCGCGCAACGAATACACCATCCCCCATCAATGGGGGACGACCTCCTTCGCCGTGGACACCTCGATCCACAAAGGCGATATCGACACATTACGGCTGATCTTCGCCCCACCGCCCGAAGTGGCGGGACGCATTCGTCTGGTGGATGACGCCGAGATGGTTCAATTGGCCTTGCTGTATCTGGGTGACCCCCGTTGCTCCACCAATCCCGGCAAGCTGGAGAAAGCGGCCCATGCGCTGATCCCTTTACTGAAAGACTCCAGACCGGTACCCCCGGCGAAGATGAGTCAGGTGCTAACCTCCCCCGAGATTGTCCTCGCGGCTGTCCGCAATGGTGATGCCATGCGGGCCAGGGAAAGCCGCCCCTCTCTTGCCTATGCCTATCCCCGTGAAGGGAATCTGGTCTGGACCGATGTCATCGCCCTGCCGCGCAATCCTCCCAACCGCGCCAATGCCCTTAAGTTCCTGACCTTCATGCTCAAACCAGAAAATGCGGCGCTGCAATCCAATTTCAACGGCTACGCCAACATGATTCGCGGCAGTGAAACACATATGCTGCCCCAGGTTCTGAGCGCGCCGGAATTGGTGGCGCCCTGGCCTGCCAAGGTGGGATTCCTGGTATCGTGCCGCGCGGAAGTCCAGCGCCAGCACGAAGGAATCTGGGCGCAAATCAAGAGTCGGGCAGCAGAACCTCCACTTCGCCAAACCGGCCAGTAATACCAACGGCCATATGCTTTGACCTGTCATCCATATCGGGCTATCGCCCGAACCCATCCGGGGTGATTCCCCGGACCCCTTCGTTTTCTATAAATA
>JAYTWE010000184.1:0-5033 GCA_043744055.1 Magnetospirillum sp. | reverse complement strand
GTCCAAGCCGCGACCCGTGACGCGGTCGGGGCCATCGCCGGAATCGCCACCACCATCGGCCAGATCAACGAGATCGCCGGTTCCATCGCCTCCTCCGTGGAAGAGCAAGGCGCCGCCACCCAGGAAATCGCCCGCAACGTCCAACAGGCAGCCCAGGGAACCATGGAAGTCACCTCCACCATCACCATGGTGAATGCGACCGCCTCGGAGACCGGCAGCTCTGCCCGGCAGATGCTGGAAGCCGCTACCAACCTGTCGCGCGACTCCAACCAGCTGGAACATCAGGTGGATCGCTTCGTCACCCAGATCCGCGCGGGCTGAACCGACGGGATTTTTATTGCCGACCACCCCCGAGAGCCCCATCTCTCGGGGGTGTTCTTATTTGAGAAGCGCCTTGACCCGACTGGAGGCCGCCGCCTTGCCCGCGTCGGAATAGGCCTCATGATTGGCCTCCATATGGTTCAGATCATAGAGGTAATTGACCATCACCCCAGCCGATTGAGCCAGCCCATTGGCGGACAGATCGGCCATCCAGTTAATCCGCTCCACCCTGGCTCCATTGGACAGGTGAAAATGGGCCACCGGGTCCAGGGCTTGGCCGTTGCTCCGTTTTTCCACGGTCAGATAGCGGGCGGCCAGCCGGGTCAGCGGCCCGGCCAGGGCCTCGGCCAATTCCGGTCGAGCGATCCAGTCCGATTCCGCCAGCAAAGCCTTCAGACTGCCCTTGCCCCCCAGCCCCCCCGAAACACGAGACAGCGTTTTATGTTCGGCGGCGGTCAGCAAACCCGGCTCGCCCTGAATCAAGCGATCATTCAGCCATTTGCGAAAACCGGGTAGGGGCGACAAGGTGGCGAAAGACTTGATCTGCTTGAACTCGCGCGACAGATCATCCACCACCCGCTTGATGAGGAAATTGCCAAAGCTGATCCCGGCAAGTCCCTTCTGAGCATTGTTGATGGAATAAAAGATGGCGAAATTGGCTGCCTCCACATCGCCCAACGGGGCGCTTGCGTCCAGCAGGTCCTGAACATTCCCCGCCATATCCTCCACCAACGCCACTTCCACGAAGATCAACGGCTCGTCCGGCATGCGGGGATGGAAGAAAGCGTAGAGCCGCCGATCGGAATCCAGCCGGTTCTTCAGATCGGACCAGCCCTGGATGGCGTGCACCGCCTCATAGGCCATGATCTTTTCCAGCACCGCCGCCGGAGAGCGCCATGTGATGCGCTCCAGCACCAGAAAGCCCACATCGAACCACGAGGCCAGCAGAGCTTTCAGATCACTTTCCAGCGGAGCCAAAGCCGGATCGGCCGCAGCCAGCCCCATCAGTTCCGCCCGCAGATCCACCAGGAATTTGACTCCTTCGGGCAAGGCGTTGAACTGAGTCAGCAGCTTGAGCCGAGCGGGCTCCAACGCATTGCGCAAGGCGGACTCAGCCTTGGTGCGCGCTTCGGGAGCAGCCGAGGCCAAGGCCAGAGCCGCCCGATCCACCGTTTCTCGATCAGGTCCGAACTCCACCGCCAACATGCGCAGAAAACGGGTGCGCCCCAGGGCGGAGAGCGACAGATAAGCCCGCCCCAACCCCGCCGCCCGCGCCCGCGCCGAAACCTCGCCGCCCCGCGCCGCCAGACAGGCCCGCATCTGACGCCGCAGCCCCGCCTGATCGGCTTCCGCCAAGTCAGGCGACAGGGCCGGCATCTCGTCATCATCGGCCCTGGCGATCTCACGCCACAAGCCCTTGAGCCGGGCCAGAAGACCGGCTCCGGTAGTTTGAGGTTTGCCGATGGGGCTGATCTGGGTCATGGGAACCTCCGCTCGTCATGATTATGATCAGAGGCATTGGCTCGTTCCACAAGCCCAAACCGGTTATAATCTCCGCCTTAATGCTCTGGGAGTTCGCCCATGCCCCGCACAGTCCCCACCGCCTTGCTGCTCGGCCTCACCCTGGCCGTCGGCGCTTGCGCCATCGAACCCACGCCGATCAGCACGCCAGAGCCGCCACCCCCCGCCAAGGTGGAGTCCAAGCCTCTGCTTCGCGACGGAAATACCGCCCTGACGGAATCGCTGCGCACGGCCCTGATCCGAGCCCAAGAGGCTCTGAAGGACGGCAAGATCGACGCGGCGGCCTATGAGCGGATTTTGCTGTCCCATCAGCGCACCATCACCACCATGGCCGCCATCCAGGCGCTGGGCTGGGGCAATTACCCGCCGCCGCAGCCCATGGCCACAGGCGTGACGCCCCGGCCGCCGACACGGGTGGAAGCCATCGAACGGCTTACCGAGATGCTCTATCGGCAAGACGTTGAGGCAAAGCCTCGGCCAAATCCTCGGCGATAAGCCCCGGCCCCACCTGCGCCGCCGCCTGACCGTGCAGCCAAGCGGCGGCGGCGGCGGCGTGGAAACCATCCATACCCTGAGCCAGCAGACCGGCGATCATCCCGGCCAAGACATCGCCCGATCCGGCGGTCGCAAGGTAAGGCGAGGCATCGGTGGTGATGATCGCCCGCCCATCGGGATGGGCAACAACCGTATCGGAGCCTTTCAGCAGCACCACCGCGCCGGAACGCCGCGCCGCCTCTTGCGCCCGGTCCAGACGGCTGCCGCCGACGGAGCCGAACAGCCGGGCAAACTCGCCGTCATGGGGAGTCAGCACCGCCCGATCCGACAAGGCGTCGAACAGCCATTGCGGCTGTTCGGCAAAGCTGGTCAGGGCATCGGCATCAATGACACAGGATCGACCTGTCTTGAGAACCGCCAACGTTCGCAAAGCCAGCGCCTCTCTCACGCCGCCGCCCGGCCCGATCACCACGGCATTGCGCCGGGGATCGGCCAGCAAAGCTTCAAAATCCTCCGCCACAATGGTGCCGGGATCACCACCCTGATACAAAGACAATCCCCAGGCGGGAACCGCGATGGTTGCCAGTCCCGCCCCGATCCGCCGCGCCGCCCGCGCCGCCAGACGCGCCGCCCCGGTCATGGTGGCCCCGCCCAGCACCAAGACGTGGCCGCGCAAATATTTATGGCCGTCAGGGGCAAGCGGGGGCAAATTCCAGCAGCCGGGATCATTTTCGGCCAGATTAGGAGCAATCTCAGCGAGAACATTGGCGGGAATGCCGATATCGGCCACCACCACCTGACCACATCTGGCGCGGCCCGGCATCAAGCAATGCCCTGGCTTTTTGCGAAAGAAAGTCACAGTCGCAACGCAATGGGGGGCTATTCCTCCCAACACTTCACCGCTATCGCCATGGATTCCAGAAGGGACATCCACCGCGATCACCGGCAAGCCCCGACGTCCGATCTCGGCCACCACCTCCTTGACCACACCATCCAAGGAGCGGGTCAGACCGGCTCCGAACAAGGCATCCACCACCACGTCGCAGCGGTCCAGGCTGGCCATGGAAAGCTCGGCCACCCTCCCCCGCCACCGCCGGGCCATGACGGCCGCATCGCCGTTCAGAGCATCCTTGCGCCCCAGCAGGGACAACTTCACCGCCCAGCCGTCACGCTCCAGCAAGCGGGCAGCGACAAAGCCGTCGCCACCGTTATTTCCCGGCCCGCACAAGATGGCGATATGGCCCTTGGCGAAGCGGCGGCGAACCTCGCGCGCCACCGCCCAACCAGCCGCTTCCATCAAGCGTTCGCCCGCGATTCCGCTCGCCATGGCCAGGGCATCGGCGCGATACATCTGTCGGGTCGTGAGGAGTTCGTTGACCATCTCCACAGCCTACTTTACATCTTTCCAACCCCCAATACCTCTGAACGAATATTGCGTTCAGAGGCAAGCGCAAGGCGCGCCGCCGCTTGTGCGGCGTGAGCCAAGGGAGGCGGAGCATCCCGCCCGGCGCTTGAGGGGCCAAAGGCAAGCCGCTTTCTTGGCTTGCCGGTATAATTCGGGAGACGGTAAGGTGAAGGTCGTCGTCATCGGCGCCGGAGTGGTTGGCACCACCTGCGCCTGGTATCTCGCCCAGGAAGGCCACGAGGTCGTCGTGGTGGAACGGCGCGAAGGCGCCGGGCTGGAGACCAGCTTCGCCAATGGCGGTCAGGTCTCGCCTTGCCATGCCGAACCCTGGGCCAATCCCGCAATCCTGCCCAAGGTGATACAGTGGATGGGGCGCGAAGACGCGCCGCTGCTGTTCCGCTGGAATCGCTGGGACCCGGCACTGTGGGCCTGGGGCTTGCGCTTCCTAAGCAACTGCACCGCCGCCCGCGCCGAAGCCAACACCGAACGCACCTTGCGGGTGGCGTTGTATTCCCGTCTCTGCCTCCAACAGCTTCGTGCCGAGACCGGCATTCATTACGACCAGCAGACCAAGGGAATCCTGCACGTCTATCGTGACGCGCGTGAATTCGACCACGCCTGCGCCGCAGCCGAGATCATGCGCAGAAACGGGCTGGCCCGCCTTGCCAAGGATGTGGGCGAATGCACCGCCATCGAGCCCGCCCTGACCGCCATCGCCCCTGAACTGGCGGGCGGCATCTTCACCCCCGAGGATGAAAGCGGTGACGCTCATAAGTTCACCAAGGCTCTGGCGGAGCTGGCCGCAGCCAAGGGCGTGGACTTCCGCTGGAATGTGCCCATTCTCGGCCTTGCCCGCCAAGGCGACCGGGTCAGCGGGCTGGAAACCGCCACGGGAACTATCACCGCCGATGCCTATGTGCTGGCCGCCGGATGTGACAGCCCCTTGCTGGCGCGACCACTGGGTCTGCGGCTGCCGGTGATTCCGGCCAAGGGCTATTCCATCACCGTTCCAGTGGACAATCACGCCGGAGCCCCCAACGTCTCCATCACCGATGATGAACACAAGATGGTTTACTCCCGCCTAGGCAACCGGCTGCGCTGTGCCGGAACCGCCGAAATGGCCGGTCATGATTCCTCGCTCAACGTCAAACGCCTTGCCATGATTACCGATCACGCCCGCCGCCTGTTCCCCGATGGCGGTGATTTCGACCGAGCCGAGCCCTGGACCGGACTGCGCCCCGTCACCCCCGACAGCGTGCCGCTGCTGGGTGCGACACAGCTGAAGAATCTG
>JAYTWE010000183.1:0-2306 GCA_043744055.1 Magnetospirillum sp. | reverse complement strand
TGCCAGTACTGCCGAGGCGGTGGCCGCCCATGGACAGGAGGGGGAGCCCCGCTATCTGGCGGGAGGGCAAAGCCTGTTGGGAGCCTTGAAGCTGCGGCTTGCCCAACCCTCGGCCCTGATCGACGTGACCCGCTTACCCCAATTGCAAGGCATCCGCCGCCATGGCGATGTTTTGGTGATCGGTGCGGCGGTGACCCATGCCGAGATGGCCAGACAGAGCCATATTCCGGCTCTGGCGGCTTTGGCGGGTTCCATCGGTGACTTGCAGGTGCGCAATATGGGGACCCTGGGCGGCTCGCTGGCCAATAACGATCCGGCGAGCGACCATGCCGCCGCCGTGCTGGGATTGGGGGCAATCATCCGCACCGACCGGCGCGAGATCGCTGCCGATGATTTCTTTCTGGGTATGTTCGAAACCGCGTTGGAGCCGGGGGAGCTGATTGTCGAGGTCAGCTATCTTCTGCCGCTCCGGGCCGGTTACGCCAAGCTGCGCAATCCGGCTTCCGGCTATCCGGTGGTGGGAGTCTTCGTGGCCGAGACCGGAGGTGGTGTGCGTGTGGCGGTGACCGGGGCGGGAGGCTGCGTCTTCCGCTTGCCGGAGTTTGAAGCCTCGCTGGGCTTGGAGTTCAGCGCCAAGGCGCTGGCGGGGCTTTTCGTCTCGCCCGATGATCTCAACCGTGATCTTCACGCCACCGCCGAATATCGCGCCCATCTGATCGGGGTGATGGCGGCGCGGGCTGTGGAGTCTTGTTCATGAGCCGCATCGCCGGAATCGTCTTAGCGGCGGGGAAAGCGAGGCGCATGGGGCGCGACAAGCGCTTGCTGCCGGTGGGAGGAATTCCCATGGTGGTTCTGGCGATCCGCGCCGCGTTGGAAGGCGGGCTTGATCCGGTGGTGGTGGTGACGGGGCCGGAAGCCCTGGACGGATTGCCTAACGGTATTCAGGTGGTGAGCAATCTTGAACCCGAGCGGGGCATGGCCTCGTCTTTGGCCCTGGGGGTGGGGGCGTTGCCTGATGATGCGACGGCGGTGGTGGTTCTTTTGGCTGATATGCCCAAGGTGACATCCGTCCATGTGGCGGCGCTGGCCGCTCGCTTTGATCCTGCCGAGGGCTGCGAGATCGTGGTTCCCGTCATGGAGGGGAAGCGCGGCAATCCGGTTCTGTTGGGCCAGCGCTTCTTCGCCGAGATGGTCGGCTTGAGCGGCGATAAAGGCGCTCGCGGCATTATCACGCAGCATGCCGCCTTGGTGGCGGAGGTGGAGATGGATGATGCCGTCTTGCTGGACGTGGACACGCCTGACGATATGAAGAGGCTGGTGGCCATATGAAGAGGCTGGGATGAGCAAATCAATTCAGGCCGAATTTCCGGTGCTGGCCCGTGCCGGATTTCATTATCTGGATAATGCCGCCATGGCTCAGATTCCGGGAGCCGTGGTGGAGGCTGTGTCCAATCACGACCGCTCCGCACGGGCTAATATCCGTCGTGGACTCCACGAAATGGCGCGGCGCGCTGATTCCGCCTATGACGGAGCCCGCGAAAGCGTTGCCGCTTTTCTGTCTGCCCCTTCCCATGAGGTGGTGTTCACCGGCGGCTGTACCTTGGCACTGAACATAGCTGCGGCGGCCTTATCGGAAACGCTGGGACCGGGCGATAGAGTGGTGGTCTCGGTGGCCGAGCATCACTCCAATCTGTTGCCCTGGCTGATGCTGGCCAAGCGGCGGGGTTTCCAGGTTGTCTTCCTGCCGGTCGCGGCGGATGGCCGACTTGATCTCTCCGATCTATCCATGATCGACGGGACCTGCAAGGTGGTGGCGGTGACTCATGCCTCCAATGTCACCGGGGCGATCACTGATATTCCGCGTCTGGCCCAGGCTGCTCATGGGGTGGGAGCCAAGCTGGTGGTGGATGGAGCCCAGATGATTCCCCATGGTCCGCTCGATCCTCGCGCTTTGGGAGCCGATCTCTACGCTTTTGCCGGGCACAAGGCCTATGGTCCCAGCGGAATCGGAGTGTTGTGGGGGCGAAGCGAGGTTCTGGCCCAATTGCCGCCGGTCCTGTGGGGCGGCGGTATGGTCGCCAGTCTGGGCGATGAGGGGATCGAGTTCCTTGACCCGCCTCACCGCTTCGAGGCCGGAACGCCGCCCATCGCCCAGGCGGTGGGGCTGGCTGCCGCTCTGGACTGGATGCTGAGTCTGGATTGGAGCGAGGTATCGCGGGCTGAGACGGCTCTAACCGCTCGTCTGCTGGATGGCCTGTCCCGGCTGGATGGAGCCAAGGTGGTGGGGCCGTTGGACCTTGCCGACC
>JAYTWE010000182.1:0-3437 GCA_043744055.1 Magnetospirillum sp. | reverse complement strand
TCCCAGGGCATTGCCGACTGTCCGCCGCGCTACCGGGATTACGCCACCAGCATTTACGAGTCCGGCGCTCATCTTCTGGCCATCATCAACGATATTCTCGATATCTCCGCCGTAGAGGCGGGGCGTCTGACCCTGCATCTTGACGATGTGGATGTGGCCTCCTTGGTGGAATCCGCCGAGCGGCTGATTCAGGTGCGGGCGGATAAGCGCAATCTCCGGCTGGAGACGGACCTGACCGATGCTCCGCCCCGGATCAGGACCGATAATCGGCGCATCAAGCAGGTTCTCATCAACCTGTTGGGCAATGCGGTGAAGTTCACCCCCGAGGGGGGGTGGGTCATGTTGCGGGTGGCCGCCACCGATGAAGGAGGGATTTCCTTTGCTGTCAGTGACAATGGAATTGGAATGGATGCCGATGGCCTTTCAAAGGCGCTGACCTTGTTCGGTCAGGTGGACAGTCGTCTGGCCCGGAGATATGAGGGCACCGGTTTGGGGTTGCCGCTCAGTCAGCACTTGGCGGAATCCCTGGGCGGTCATTTGGGTGTGCAAAGCGTATTGGGGCAGGGGACGACGGTTACCGTCGTCCTGCCTCAATCTTGTGTGATTTAGCCGCGTTGACATTCGGATTATGGAGGCCTTTTCCTCCTCCCCTCGGCTTGCCGGGGGGAGGTCGGGAGGGGGGCATTAGTTAGCCGCGTTTGCCGCAGGGGCAGCTTCCCGATCCACCGCAGCCACCTTTTGTTTCATCTACCAATTCACGGACTGTGGAAACGCATTTTCCACAACGGGGCTTGGCGTTGAATTGCCGGAAGACCTGGCTGGGGCTGCCTGCGCCGTCGGTGATGGCAGCGCGAACCTGGCGATCCGTGAAGCCGTGGCAAAGACAGACATACATGGTGATCTCCCGGACTGCGTGGCAAACTCCAATATGATCATGATAATGACTCGCAACATAAAAGCCAATAGTTATTTAGGGTGATAATCACTCGCGGCGGTAGGCGTCATGGTTTGTCACGAAACACCTCCTCTCGTAACTTCGCTTTGGCGGGGGTTCCCCATATCGTGGTAGAAATAGGTTGAGTTAGACGCAGTGAGGGCGAAATGAAGATACGTCACTGCCTTCCATCTCGGGTGTTGGCCATGCTGGCGGCGATCAATGGTCCATCCGCGAAAGGTGACATCAACACCTTAATTGCCGATGGATGCTCGTGTTCAAGCCGCGCCAGCTGTATTTTGGGCGGGGCTTGCGAACGCATCCATCAATCTTTCGCACCTATTTCTTCTGGCATTGCTTGACATTGCACTGCAGCAAGGGCATTGTCCCTCTGCCCCGGATGATTCGCGTCCGGTCGCTCGCGACAGCGCGCACGGCGAGTTCGATCCCCGAGGGGAGACGATGCGCCTTCCGTCCCGAGCCCAGCTTCCCTTGCCCATAGCCCCATGGCCGCGCGTCCAGGGGTACAGACCGGGACCCGCACAGGCGGGTCTCTCTATTGTTGTTCTTCGCAGCCTCCCCAACGGTTGGCGCGAATGAGACGGCTTGTTGATGAAAGAGATCCTATGACTTTGTTTTCCGAACTCGGTATTGATGCCCCGCTGCTTAAAGCGCTGGAGGCCGAAGGCTACACCACGCCGACCCCTATTCAAGAACAGTCCATTCCCCACCTGCTGGAAGGCCGCGATATGCTGGGCTTGGCCCAGACCGGCACCGGCAAGACAGCGTCTTTCGCGTTGCCGATCCTGCAGCGTTTGGACCAGATCAAGCAGCGCGCCATGCCCCGGAGCACGCGCGTCCTGGTTCTGACCCCCACCCGTGAATTGGCGGTTCAGGTCGGGCAGAGCTTCCGCACCTATGGTTGCCATTACCGACTGCGTCATGCGCTGGTATTCGGCGGCGTCGGCATGGTTCCCCAGATTAAGTCCATGGCCAGTGGCGTCGATGTTCTGGTCGCCACTCCCGGCCGTCTGCTCGACCTGATGAATCAGGGCGCCATTCGCCTGGATTCGGTCGAGGTCCTGGTTCTGGACGAAGCTGACCGTATGCTGGACATGGGCTTCATCCTTCCCATCCGTAAGGTTGTCGCCGCCATTCCGAAGTCGCGTCAGACCGTACTGTTTTCGGCCACCATGCCCGACAGCATCATCGGCCTCGCCAACAGCGTTTTGCATCAGCCCGTCCGTGTCGAGGTCACTCCGGCCGCCACCACGGTCGAGAAGATCGACCAGAAGGTCATGTTCGTTGATCGCGAGAACAAGCGCACTCTGCTGACCGATCTGCTGTCTTGCAAGACGGTGGAACGCGCCTTGATCTTCACGCGCACCAAGCATGGCGCCAATCGCGTCGCCGAGTTGCTGGAGAAGTCGGGCATCAACGCCGACGCCATCCACGGCAATAAGTCGCAGGGTGCTCGTCAGAAGGCATTGGCCGACTTCCGTGATGGCAAGATCAAGGCTTTGGTTGCGACCGACATTGCCGCGCGTGGCATTGATGTTGACGGCATTACCCATGTCATCAATTTCGAGCTGCCCAACGAGCCGGAAAGCTATGTTCACCGCATTGGCCGCACCGCGCGCGCCGGTGCCAGCGGCATCGCTCTCAGCCTGTGCGACGCCGATGAGGTCTCTTACCTGCGTGCCATCGAGAAGACCATCCGTCAGGCGGTTCCGGTGGATTATGAGCACGCCTATCATGCGCCGCATATTGCGTCGCGCGGCGCTGGCGGCAAGCCCAAGCCCCAGGGGCGTCCTCCTCAGCAGTCTCGTGGCAACAACCCGCATGGTGAGCACAGCAAGCCAGCCCATGGCGGCGGCGGTCGTCCGGCTCAGCCGGCCCGCAGCACCACCGGCAAGCCCGCCTTTCGGGGCGCGGCCAACGGTCAGCGGGCTGCTCGCGGCTAATATCACGATGGTTCTGTAATGGAAACGGCCAGCTTCGAAGCTGGCCGTTTTCGTTTTTAAGCTTGCAATACGAAACCATATTGGTTACATATGCCCATGGCTAGAAGTTGCAGATTTGCCGTTGCCGTTCATGTGGCCAGCTTGCTCGCCTCGTCAGAGGGGCAGGCTTGCACATCGGAATGGATCGCCGGTAGCGTCAACACCAACCCGGTTGTGGTGCGGCGCATTCTGTCGTCTTTGGCAAAGGCGGGGCTGGTTTGCTCGACCCGAGGCAGCAATGGCGGGTCAATCCTGGCGAAGTCGGCTGAGCGGATCACTTTGCTGGATATTCAGCGTGCGGTAGAGGCGGAAGAAGAGCCCGCCTTGCATCATCAGCCTCCCAATCCGGCTTGCCCGGTGGGGCGTAACATTCAGTCGGTTCTGGTCCGCGTCATGGATCGGGCCGAGGCGGCCAAGGAAGCGGTACTTGCGACCATGACTCTGGCCGAGGTGATGGGGGCTTTAAAACTTGCCACAGGCTGACCCCTTTTTTTGACTTT
>JAYTWE010000181.1:0-5818 GCA_043744055.1 Magnetospirillum sp. | reverse complement strand
TGCTTGCATCCTCGATATTCCCCCTTCTGGCCCTGAGGTGCCAAAAGCGCGGGCACCATAAGGGTTGCCCCCACCCGTGTCAAGACCGGAAACCCGCCTTGCTAGCCACCTGTTTTCACAGGCTTTCCCTAAGCTTGCCGCGCACCTTAACCCTATAGATGCTGCGACGCGACAAAAAACATCCTCCCCGAAGGGGTGGCCGTCATATGACCACCGTCTTGTCCCGCAGCGCCTCGGCTTGGGCGAGGTCTACCGAGACCAGTTGCGAGACGCCGCGTTCGGCCATGGTGACGCCGTAAAGGCGATCCATGCGGGCCATGCTCATGCGGTGATGGGTGACGATGAGGAAGCGGGTTTTGGTCACCCGCGCTATGCCCTCCACCAGCGAGCAGAACCGATCCACATTGGCATCGTCCAGCGGAGCGTCCACCTCGTCCAGCACGCAGATGGGGGCGGGATTGGTCATGAACACCGCGAATAGCAGGGCCAGAGCGGTCAGGGCTTGCTCTCCCCCCGAGAGCAGCGAGAGCTGTTGCAGCCGCTTGCCCGGCGGGCTGGCCATGATCTCCAGCCCGGCCTGAAGCGGATCGGATGATTCGGTCAGCGCCAGATGGGCGCGGCCGCCGCCGAACAGCTTGGAGAACAGATCGCGGAAATGCTGGTCCACCGCCTGGAACGAAGCCAGCAGCTTTTCGCGCCCCTCGCGGTTCAGCTCGCCAATCCCGTGGCGCAGCTTGGCGATGGCGGATGTCAGATCATCTTTTTCCGCCACCATCCCCTTGATGCGGGCGTCCAGATCCTCCACCTCCTGCTCGGCGCAAAGATTGACCGGCCCCATATTGTCACGTTCCCGCATCAGGCGGTCGAGCTTACGCTGCAACTCCTCGGGATCAGGGCGTTCGGTCTCCAACTCCCCCACCACGTCGCGCAGCTGTTCCGGCGTCATCTCCAAACGCTCGGCGATGCGTCCCGCCATGGCGCGGCAAGCCTGATCGGCAGCGGAGACCGAGGCTTCGCGGCGGATACGCTCTTCGCGGGCGGTAGCGAGCACACCTTCCACCGCCCGAACGAAACGGTCGGATTCGGCCAAGGCCTGTTCGGCGGCGATCAAAGTATCGCCCGCAGCCTTGCGGGCAGCCTCGGCCAGTTCCAGGCGATCGAGCAACGCGTCGCGGCGCTTGGCGATGGTATCGGGCAAGGTGGAGAGGCGTTCGATTTCGGTCATCACCGCCTCGCGCCGCTCCTCCAGTTCCTCCACATGAGAGCGGGCGGCTTCGGTCCGCGACCGCCAGGATTTCGCGTCGGCCTCCAAGGAATCCAGACGGCGGCGGCGCTCGGCCCCTTCCCGGATCACCCGATCCAGATCGGAGCGCGCCTCCACCAAGGCAGAGCGGCGTTCCGCCAGGGTGGCGCGCAGGGCCGCAACCCGGTCGCGGCCGTCAGAGCTTTCAGGGAAAGCGGCCACCACCTGTTTGGCTTCGGCCAATTCCGCCTCGGCCATGGCCAGATCGGAACTGACCGCTTCCACCTGTCCCACCACCGCCGACAGCCGGGATTCATAAGCGGCAAAGCGCTGAGACAACTTGGCGTGGCCGTCGCGGGCCTTGGCGGATTCGGCCTCGGCCTGACGCACCGCCTCCTTAGCGCGGCGCTCGGCTTCGGTAGCCTGTTCCACCGCCATGGTCGCGGCCAAGACCGCCTCTTCCGCCTCTTCCACTCCCATGGAGGCGTCTTCCAGGCGGGCTTCCAGCTCGCGCAGACGGTTGCGCTGGGCGAGGCGCAGAGCCATGGGGCTGGGAGCGCCCGCCCGCGCCGTATAGCCGTCCCAGCGCCACAGATCGCCGTCACGGCTGACCAGACGCTGTCCCACCACCAGCTGATGCCGCAGAGCCTCGCCCGATGCCGCATCCGCCACCACGCCCACCTGAGACAAGCGTCGCGCCAGTTGAGGAGGTGCCGTCACGAACCGGGCCATGGGTTCGGCCCCGCCGGGCAGAACGGGAGCCTGATCCAACGCCCCCAGATCGTCCCAGTGCAGCGGCGCGGAAACATCCAGCGGAGCGCCAAGATCCTCGCCCAAAGCCGCCGCCAGGGCGGGCTCAAACCCAGTCATGGCGGAAACGTCTTCCAGCACCGGGCGATGACCACCGCTCATTCCCTGGGCCAGAACCTGTTTCAAGGCATCGGCCTCGGCCTGAAGCCGGGACCGCGCCGTCGTGGCGGCCTGGAACGCGTCACGGGCGGTATCGCGGGCGGCCTGAGACTGCACACGGCGACGATCGGACTCCTCGGCCTGTTCGCGGGATTCTTCGAGGAATTCCAGCGCCCCTTCCAAATCCATTTCCAGGGCGGTCAGATCGGCACGGTCGATACTTTCCGCCTCGATCTCGGCCTTTTGGCCCGCCACCTGATCCAGACGTTCCTTCAAACGGTCGCGGCGGGTTTCCGTTTCGCTGAGGCGGCGATGGGCGGCCCCACGCTCGGCATCGGCGGCGGCGACATCTTCCATCAGGGCGGAGAGTTCGTGCTCCACCTCCGCCACCGCTCCGGCAGCCAAATCCACCACCGCTTCGCCCTCAAGCCGGGCCTCGGCCTCCCCCTCGGAGGAATCCACCAGGGCTTGGCGTTCCTCCTCCAGTCGGGTCAAGGATTGCCGCGCATCGGCGGCACGGGCATGTTCGCGCTGAAGATCAGCGGCGGCCTGAGACAGGCGGGCTTCCAGATCGCGGCGGATTTCCGCCAGCCGGCCTTCCTCGGCCTCCAGCTGCTCCCGCTCGCCCACCACCTTTTGCAAAGCGGCGACTTTATCGGCATCGGCGCGCCGCAGATCGGGCAAAGCCGCCGCTATTTCCGCCTGACGGGTCGCGGCGATAGCCGCCTGTTCGGTGGCTTCTTCCACCCGCATTTCGGCCTCGCGGAACGAAGCGCGGGCGGCGTCCACGGTGACCAGGGCTTCCAGCCAGCCCATATAGAGAACCTGAGCCTCGATCCGCTTGATCTGCTCGGACAAGGTGCGATAGCGGTTGGCTTGGCGCGCCTGTTTTTGCAAAGACTTCAGCTGCTCGTCCAAGGTGGCGAGAACATCGTCCAGACGCGACAGATTCAGCTCGGCATTCTTAAGCCGTAATTCCGCCTCGTGACGGCGGGAATAAAGACCGGAAATACCGGCGGCCTCTTCCAGCAGCAGACGCCGGTCGGCGGGCTTGGCGGCGATCAGCGCCCCCACCCGCCCCTGGCTGACCAGCCCCGACGAACGCGCCCCGGTCGCCGCGTCGGCGAACAGCAGCTGGACATCGCGGGCACGGGTTTCCTGGCCATTGATCCGATACAGCGAGCCATTGCCGCGCTCGATCCGCCGCATGACCTCGATATCGTCTTGCGCATAGATAGGAGGCGCGGTGCGGGCGCTGTTGTCCAGCACCAGCCCGACCTCGCAGATATTGCGGGCCGGGCGCGACGAGGTGCCGCCGAAAATGACGTCGTCCATCTCGCCGCCGCGCATCTGCCGGGCGGAGGTCTCGCCCATGACCCAGCGCAGCGCCTCGATCAGGTTGGATTTGCCGCAGCCGTTAGGGCCGACGACCCCGGTCATGCCGGGCTCGATCAAAAGTTCCGCCGGGTCCACGAAGGATTTGAACCCCGACAGGCGAAGCTTGTTGAACTGGATCAAGCCCGGAGACCTGTTCTTATTTCTTCGCAGCTTTCAGAAGCTTGTCCATTTCCTCGAAGGGCAGAGCGCCAACCACAACCTTACCGTTGATGATGAAAGACGGCGTGCTTTCAATCCCAAGCTTCTCGTTGGCTTCCTTGGCGCGGTCGCGAAGGGCATTGGCGAGATCCTGACGCTTCAGGCACTCGTCTACTTTCTCCTCGCCCATACCGGCCAGCTTGGCCAGCTTCTTCAGCTCGTCCAGCGGGTTCTTGGCGGTCATCCACTTTTCCTGCTGGTCCATAATCAGGCCCAGCAAACCGAAATAGCGATCAGGACCGGCGCAATGAGCGATCATGGATGCGCCCACCGACAGACCCTGCGGCCCGGTGGGGAAGTCGCGGAAAATCAGCTTGGCGCGACCGGTCTCGATCCATTCGGACTTCAAGCGGGGCATGGTGGTCTTGTGGAACGTGGCGCAATGAGAACAGGTGGTCGATGCGTATTCCACGATGGTGATGGGGGCATCCGCCTTACCCAACACCTGATCAATGGGATAGCTGAGATCGGCCGCCATGGCCGCTTTGGTCATGAACAGCAAAGCGAATGCGGCAAGCAGACGGTTGAACGGCTTCACCCTAATATCCTCCACGGCATAAAAATCCAGGCGGATATTAGGGGTTCAGTCCCAGCGACACAAGGTCGTCGGGGCACCCGGTCAGTAGCTGGCGGCGGGCGATGGCGCGGGTTGGGTCACGGATTGGGGAACAACCGGCTTTTCCGGCGCGGCCGCGTCGTCAACCCGCCCCCAGAGAAACAAACTTACGAGCAAAGCCGCCAATATCGCGCCCACCAGCAGGAAATAGCGATTCCCCAGCCCATAATCACGGGTCATGTCCGAAAGCTCGCGCAATGCACCCATCATGTTGTCCTAACAAAGAGTCCCAAAGCATATATGGGAACATCTTAGGAAAAAGTTTAGGAGGCCACCCTGCTGCGCGCCAAACGAGCCAGCACCTCACGCAAGTCAGGATCTTCCACTGTATCAAGTTTGGCAATGATGCCGGGATCAACCTTGGCCTCCGCCCCGGCCTTCACCACATTAGCCCGTTTGGGAGGTTCCGGCAGCGGACCTTGCAAAAGCTTCAGCCGCGCCACCGCTTTCCAACCGAAATAGCCGTTGATGCGGTCGAGAATCAGAGGCTCCAAATGCTGAACTTCCAGGGCGAAAGCCCCGGAATCCACCTTGACCATCAAAGTCCCCTCGGAGCGATCCTTGGGCGGAAACTTGATGCGGACGGGCAAGGTATGACTGGCCACCGCCGAGCCGACGATCGCGGGCCAATCCACCACCAGGGCGCCACCGGCAAAGCCGTGCTTGCCAAAGACCGGACGCGTCACCCGATCAGAGGGAACGGCAATGGAGACCATGCCGTAACCTCGGCGGTCCTGCTCTTTTTTCGGTGCTGCTTTGCTATCGGCCATGAGGCAAGCATACCCTACTCCCCCTAAATGCACTATCCTCGGGACCATGCAGACTCCGCCGTCTTCCGCCCAATCCTTATCTGCCCAGTCCTTATCCGATCGTCTGCTGGTCTGGTACGATCACAGCCGCCGCGCCCTGCCCTGGCGGGCGCTGCCGGGCGAGACCGCCGCCCCCTATCGGGTCTGGCTGTCGGAAGTCATGCTGCAACAGACCACGGTGGCGGCGGTACAGCCTTATTTCCGGGCTTTCGTGGACCGCTGGCCCAGCGTAGAAGCCCTGGCCGCCGCTCCGGTGGAAGAGATCATGCAGGCCTGGGCCGGGCTGGGCTATTACGCCCGCGCCCGCAATCTCCACCTCTGCGCCAAGAGGGTGGTTGAGTGGCGGCACGGACACTTCCCCGACGAAGAAACCGCCCTGCGTCAATTACCGGGTATCGGCGACTATACCGCCGCCGCCATCGCCGCCATCGCCTTTGGCCGTCATGCCGTGGTCATGGACGGCAATGTGGAGCGGGTCATGGCCCGGCTTTACGCCGTGGCAGAACCGCTGCCCAAGGCCAAGCCCAGGCTCAAAGCCCTGGCGGCGGTTTTGACGCCTCATGAGCGGCCAGGAGATTATGCCCAGGCGGTCATGGATCTGGGGGCCACCATCTGTTCCCCGAAAAGCCCCGCCTGCGGTATCTG
>JAYTWE010000180.1:0-2011 GCA_043744055.1 Magnetospirillum sp. | reverse complement strand
CCCGTCGCACCAAACCTCCCAGCCCAGCCCCCACGCGCCAAGCGTCGGGCTTTCCCAGTCGTCTTCCACAAAGCGGATGTCATGGGCCAGCGGGTCGATGCCCAAACGGCGCAGACTTTCTAGATACAGCTCCTGAGCATTCTGCGGGCTGGGCTTCAACAGCGCTTGAAACTGGTAGTAATGCTGTAAGCGATTGGGATTCTCGCCATAGCGGCCATCCTTGGGGCGGCGCGACGGCTGCACATAGGCGCATTTCCAGTGATCCGGCCCCAGCGCCCGCAGCGTGGTCGCCGGGTGGAAGGTCCCTGCCCCCACCTCCATATCGTAGGGCTGCAAGATAACGCAGCCCTGTTCGGCCCAGAAAGCCTGCAAAGTGAGAATCAGGCTTTGGAAGCTAGGCTTCTTTGCGCCGCTAATGCCCATGGGAATCCGCCATTTCGAAGGGGTAACACCAAATCCGACGCAACCCTAACGACCGTCCCCCAGCCGGTCAAGGGTGGCGCCGCCCCATAGCCTCTTCAATATGGCGGGCCAGCATTGCTAAACGAGGGCCAAGATCGCCCTCCAGACGCTCACGCGGCAGCAAAAAAGCCGCACCGCCGCAGTTCAACCCCATGATCGGGCCGGTGCCGGGCTGGCGCACCGCCACTCCCACCGCATGGACATCACTTTGCCATTCCCCCACGGAAATGGTGAAGCCGCGCTCGGCATAATCGCGCACCGCCTGTTCGACTCCGACCTTGATGCGGAGCCAGTCGTCGGGATGACGGCGGCGGACCTGATCGAGAATAAGGTCCCGCTCGGCCTCGCTCACCGCCGCCAGATAGGCGCGGCCCATGGCGGTGGTGGCGACGGGAATCCGGGACCCGGTGGCAAGCCGGATGGTCACTGCCCCTTTACCCCGGCAGATCTCCACATAGATCATGCTGGTGTGGTCCTGGCTGGCCAAAGCCACCGCCACATCGGAATAATCGGCCAGTTCTTGCATCAACGGGCGGGCCACGTCGCGGATATCCATACCCGACAGCGCCGTATAGCCCAGGGACAGCACCGCAGTTCCCAACCGGTACTTGGCATAACGCTCCACATGGACCAGATAGCCCAAAGCGGTCAGCGTATGGGTCAAGCGCGATACGGTGGGCTTCGGCAAACCGGTACGAGCCGCGATCTCCTGATTGCCCAGCATGGGATCGGAAGCCCGGAAACAGCGCAGAATGTCGAGCCCCCGCGACAAAGCAACCACGAACTGGCGATCAGGAGCGGATGAGGAAGACGGGTTCACGCGAATCATCCCAGGGTGACAGGGCCGATGGAATAGGCTAAAAAGACTATCATGTGAAATGCTGTTTCGCACAGCGAAATACGAGGTTCTCATGACCGAAATTCTGCTGGAACAGCCCCTGGACGGCATTGCCCTGCTGCGCATCAACCGGCCCGAGGCCAAGAATGCGCTGAATGCCGAGGTTCGTCGCCAGCTGGCCGAGCATCTGGGACGGCTGGGAGCCGATTCTTCCATCCGCGCCATCGTGCTGACCGGCAACGAGGAAGCCTTCGCCGCCGGAGCCGATATCAAGGATATGGCCGAGATCGGAGCCATCGAGCTGATGGCTCGCAACAATCATCTTTTGTGGCGGATCATCGCCCAGTGCCCCAAGCCGGTCATCGCCGCCGTCAATGGCTATGCCTGGGGCGGCGGCTGTGAGCTTGCCATGCATGCCGACATCATCATCGCGGGTGAAAACGCCAGCTTCTCCCAGCCCGAGGTCAAGGTGGGGATCATGCCGGGAGCGGGCGGCACCCAACGTCTGGTCCGCGCTGTCGGCAAGTACAAGGCCATGATGCTGGCCATGACCGGCCAGGCCATCACCGGAATCGAGGCGGGGCAGATGGGCCTTGCCAGCAAAGTGGTTCCCGATGCCGAGGTTCTGAGCGCTGCTCTGGATATGGCCAAGACCATTTCCCGCATGCCCCCCCTAGCCATCGCCCAGATCAAGGAAGTGATGCTGGCGGG
>JAYTWE010000179.1:0-3164 GCA_043744055.1 Magnetospirillum sp. | reverse complement strand
TCCGGCTTCCCGAGTAACGCCAACGGCCCTAATGATTGCCCCCTCCGGGGCTCTCGCCCCGGCTCCTAGAGATGAACAATGAAGTAGTGGCGGATTCCGGTCAAAAGTTGTAACTAACCAGCCGTTAACCTGGGTGAATCATCACCTGGGCCGGGGATGGTTGACGTATGGACGGAAAATATCTTGTCACTGGGGCGACCGGCTTTGTCGGTTCCGCCATTGTCCGCGCCTTGCTGGCGCGTGGCGCCTCTGTGCGCGTCTTGGCGCGGCCCAATTCCAATCGCCATAATGTCGCCAATCTCCAGGTGGAGGTGGTGGAAGGGCGGCTGGAGGACGAGGATTCCCTGCGCCGCGCCATGCATGGCTGCTCGGTCCTGATCCACACCGCCGCCGATTATCGAATCTGGGTCCCGGACCCGGCCGCCATGATGCGGGCCAATGTGGATGGCACCCGCGCCTTGATGCGGGCCGCCCTGGCCGAGAAGGTGACGCGGGTGGTCTATACGTCGTCGGTGGCGACCCTGGGCCATGTGGATGGCGGTATGGCCGACGAGGATACGCCCAGCGATATTTCCGACAAGGTCGGTCCCTATAAGCAGTCCAAGTTTCTGGCGGAAGAGGTGGTTCGCCGCATGGTGGCCGAAGACGGCTTACCTGCGGTGATCGTCAATCCGTCTACCCCCGTGGGGCTGGGCGACGTCAAGCCGACTCCCACCGGCCGTATGATTGTCGAGGCGGCTTCGGGCCGCATGCCCGCTTATGTGGATACCGGGCTGAACATCGTGCATGTGGAAGATGTGGCCGAGGGCCATCTGCTGGCCTTGGAAAAAGGGCGGGTCGGTGAACGCTATATTCTGGGCGGCGATAACCTGACCCTGGCCGACATCTTGGGGCGGATCGCGAAGATCACCGGGGGACGTCCGCCGCTGATGAAGCTGCCGCGTCTGCCGCTTTATCCTCTGGCCTTTGGGGCCGAGCTTTGGGCGCGGCTTGCCGGTGGCGAGCCTTTCGTCACGATCGACGGGCTTAAGATGTCGCGGTGGAAGATGTTCTTTTCCTCGGCCAAGGCCGAGCGCGAATTGGGCTACCGTCATCGTTCCGCCGATCAGGCTCTGGCGGCGGCGGTGGACTGGTTCAAAAAGACGGGGGAGGTGGCATGAGTCTCGCGTCACTTATCGGGCTGGCCGGGGTCGGGTCCTGGGCATGGTTGCTGACCATGCGCGGTGGGTTCTGGCGGGTGGAAGGGACTAAACACGCGTTTTCGCCTGATTCCTGGCCGGACGTGGTCGCGGTGATTCCTGCTCGTGACGAAGCTGACGTGATTGGCGATGCGGTGGAATCCCTGTTATCCCAGAACTATCCTGGACATTTGTCGGTGGTGGTGGTGGACGATCACAGCAGCGATGGAACCGCCGATCTGGCCCGTGCCCGCGCCCAAGAGATGGGAGTGGCCGGACGGCTGACCGTGATTCAGGCCCCCGATCTTCCCATCGGTTGGACCGGAAAGATGTGGGCGCAAAATCATGGTGTCGCCACGGCCCGCGCCATTCATCCCGATGCCGCGCTTTTGCTGCTGACCGATGCCGATATTCGGCATGGCAAGGGCGAGTTGCGTTACATGGTGGCCAAGTTGCTGTCTCAGCGTCTCGACATGGCCTCGTTGATGGTGCGCCTTCGGACGGAAAGCTTGTGGGAAAAGGCTATCGTCCCGGCTTTCGTCTTCTTCTTTCGGATGCTCTATCCGTTTTCGTGGGTGTCTGACCCGCGCAGCACCACCGCGGCGGCGGCAGGGGGCTATGTGCTGATCCGCCCTGCTATGCTGGAACGCATCGGTGGCATCAAGGCCATCAAGGATGCTCTGATTGACGATTGCGCCTTGGCGGCGGTGGTCAAGGCCGAGGGTGGCCGCCTGACTTTGGATATGGCCGAGGAAACGGTTTCCTTGCGTGGCTATGACGGCCCGGAAGGGCTGTGGAAGATGATTTCCCGCTCGGCCTATACGCAACTGCGCCACTCGCCCTTGCTGTTGCTGGGGACTATCTTGTCCATGCTGGTGGTGTTTGTCGCGCCGCCCTTCCTGGCGTTGCGCCATGGCGGCGGCGCCAGTACCGGAGCTTTGACCTGGGCCGCCATGACCTTGGCCTATTACCCCATGGTCCGCAATTACCGGCAGCTCCCATTCTGGGCGCCGCTTCTCCCGCTCATAACCCTGTTCTATCTGGGAGCCACCATCCATTCCGCCATCAAGTATTGGCGGGGCGAGGGCGGCGAGTGGAAAGGCCGGGTCCAAGACGGTCTGGCGCAAGGGCAGGGGGCTTCGTCGTGAACGCCGTGACGCCCAATCTGGTCATCGATCCCGCCCAGTACGAGATGGTGGCGGAAAAGGTGCGGGCTTCCGGCTCATCTTTTTATTGGGGCATGCGGCTTCTTAGTCTGCCGCGCCGCTTCGCCATGTATGCCATTTATGCTTTCTGCCGCGAGGTGGACGACATCGCCGATGAGCCGGGTGAGCCCGAGACCAAGCGCCGTCAGCTGGCGGAATGGCGCCATGAGCTGGATCTGCTGTATCAGGGCCACCCCATTCATCCGATCGCGGTGGCTTTGCTGGGGCCGGTGGCCGAGTTCGGTCTGCCCAAGGAAGACTTCATCGCGGTGATCGACGGCTGCGAGATGGATGGCCGCAACGAGATGGTGCGCCCCTCCATGGCCCAGCTGGAGCTGTATTGCGACCGGGTCGCCTGCGCCGTGGGGCGGCTGTCGGTTCGAGTGTTCGGCGAGATGCGGCCCAAGAGTATCGCTGTCGCCAATGCGACCGGCATGGCGTTGCAGTTGACCAATATCTTACGCGACGTGGCGGTGGATGCCGCCATCGGACGGCTTTATCTGCCTGACGAGCTGCTGACCAAGCACGGTATTGCGGACAGTGATCCTCATGCGGTCCTGGCTCATCCCAACCTGGTGGCGGTTTGTGCGGAATTGGGCGAGGCGGCGCGAGGCTATTTCCAGGCCTCGGATTCGGCCATGGCCGAGTGTCTGCCCCAGGCCATGCGTCCGGCGACCTTGATGAAAGAAATGTATCGCGAGATTTTCCACAAGGTGGAAGCCGAAGGCTTTGTTCCCCGCGACCCGCCGGTCAAGGTGTCCAAGGCTTTCAAAATCTGGTG
>JAYTWE010000178.1:0-4490 GCA_043744055.1 Magnetospirillum sp. | reverse complement strand
CCACCATGTCCAATTCCTGCCCCCAATACCCGCAGGTCGGGGCGGGGATGTGGCGATGGATCGCCTTCATATCCTCGATCATGCAGTCCATGCGGTAATAGGGCCAGATGTCGGCGTACAAGAAGTCCACATTGCCCACCGAGACCTCGCGGGCATCGCCTTCGATCACCTCGACCTTGCCCCGCTGGGGCCAGGCATCAAAATTGGCGAACTGATAAAACGCCTCGATCACCTCGGGGTCGCGTTCGATGACAATCACCCGATCCACCGCGCGCAACGCCGAGACGGCATAAGCCATCACGCCCAGGCCGAGGCCGCAAACCACCACGGTTCCCTTGGACGCCATCAGATGCGGTAGCTGGCTTTCGATCTCGCACGGAGTCAGGCTCATCCAGCAGACTCCATCACGGCTGAGGATGACATTCATCCAATCCAATTGCCGGGGAGGCGTGAAATAGCCGGGACAGGCGATGATATATGCCTCACTCAACTGCCAATTCCCCATTTTAACCAACCGATAAGATGGAGTCGGCATGGATGGATAGGGGAGGCCCGGCGCATGAATAACCAATCCCGCCGCCGCCAGCGCCGCTTCGTCATAAAGGGATAGAAATTGATCGGTCATTTGTCCCTCGTATCAGCCATCGCAGCGCACATCCTTTATACGCGATGCGCTATCACTAGCAAGTCCGCAAAGATTGTATGCACTCTGCGGGTTGATCGGTTTTGGGCACGCAATATTAAAGGTGAGAATTGATGCTGATTTCGTATTTTTGCCTTATGGCGACAGCCTTGTTATAGTCTTTCGGCATATGAGATTTTGGAGTGCCCAGGAATGTCAGCCGAGATATTGCAATTCCTTTGGTCCTCCGACTTCCTTCCCCATGGCCTGTGCTTGTCGTGGCGAACCGATCTGGTGGCTTTGATGCTGGGCTCGGAAATCGTTATCGGGGGCTGTTATCTGTCTGTGGCGGGCTCGTTGGGTGTATTCGCCATGCGGCGCCCCGACTTTCCCTATCCCGGAATCATGACGCTGTTCGCCTTGGTCTTTGCCCTGTGCGGCCTGTCCCACCTTGTCGAGGCGCTGGTATTGTGGTTTCCCTTGTATGGAATCCAAGCCGTCTTCAACACGCTGGTGGCGATTCTGGCGGTTCCCGCCGCCTGGAAAATGTGGCGATTGGTGCCGGAAGCCTTGACCTTGCCCAGCCCACGCCATCTTCAGGAGGCCAATGCCGAACTCGCCAACGAGATCGCTGAACACCGCCAGACGGAAGCCAATCTTTGCGACGCCATCGAGGAAGCGGAATCCGCCAGCCGCAGCCGCGGCGCCTTTCTCGCCACGATGAGCCACGAATTGCGAACCCCATTGAATGCGGTGATCGGTTTTGCCGATGCGCTTCGTCAACCGTTCTTTGGCGATCTCAATGAAAAGCAGCGCGACTATGTGGAGTCCATCCATGACAGCGGCCTACACCTGCTGAGTCTCATTAACGATGTCCTCGACATCTCCAAAATCGACGCGGGAAAGCTTGAACTCTGCGACGATCCCGTCGATCTGGTGGCGGTCGTGGCTGAATGTATAAAACTGGTATCCGGCCATTCCCGTGATGCAGGAGTCGCCCTGGTCGTGGACTCTCCCATGGAAGCTCCCATGATCCGGGGTGATCTTCGCCGCCTGAAGCAGGTCGTGCTCAATCTGCTGTCCAACGCCATAAAATTCACTCCACGCGGCGGCACGGTCACCACCAAGGTGGAGCTGGAGCCAGAGGGTGGAATGATGGTGTCGGTCTGCGACACCGGCATCGGTATGAAGCCCGAAGATGTGCCGAAGGCGTTCGAAATGTTCACTCAGATCGCCAACCCGTTTTCACGCAAATTCAGCGGCACCGGCATCGGTCTGCCGCTGACCCGATCCCTGGTGGAGCTGCATGACGGTCAAGTCTCGCTTCAATCCGTCCTCGGCCAGGGCACTCGGGTGGGGGTTCATTTCCCCGCCCTGCGGATAATTCCCGGCACAACAGGGCCATGACATGGTCCCCATGATTGACACTTGGCGCGGCTTCGGCCATCACCTTTAACGTCCTATTTCCAGGCAGGGAGTTCGCCGCATGGCCAAGGTCAAGACTGTCGCTACCACTCCGTTTTCCGGTCAGAAGCCGGGCACGTCCGGTCTGCGCAAGAAAGTCGCGGTCTTCGCCCAGCCCCATTACCTGGAAAACTTCGTACAATCGGTGTTCGACAGCATCGGCCTGGTGGCGGGCAAGACCCTGGTGGTGGGCGGTGACGGTCGTTATCACAACCGGACGGCCATCCAAATCATTTTGAAGATGGCGGCAGCCAATGGCTTCGCCCGTGTGATGGTGGGCCAGGGCGGCATTCTCTCCACTCCGGCGGCATCTTGCGTCATCCGCAAGTACCAAAGCTTCGGCGGCCTGATCTTGTCGGCCAGCCATAATCCCGGCGGCCCTGCCGAGGATTTCGGCATCAAATACAATATTCCCGCCGGTGGACCGGCTCCCGAGGCCATCACCGAAGCCATCTTCGCCCGCTCGCAAGTCATCGACAGCTATCGCATCCTTGAGGCTGGCGATCTAGACCTGGACAGGCTGGGCGAGCAGAATCTGGGCGACATGACGGTGCAGGTCTTCGACCCGGTGGCCGATTATGCCCAGCTGATGGAAAGCCTGTTCGATTTCGACGCCATCCGTGCCGCCTTCAAGGCGGGCTTTCGCATGAAGTTCGACGCCATGCACGCCGTCACCGGCCCCTATGCGGTGGAGATTCTGGAACACCGCCTGGGCGCGGCCCCCGGCACGGTCATGAACGGAATCCCGCTGGAAGATTTCGGCGGCGGCCATCCTGATCCCAATCTGGTCCATGCCCATGATCTGGTGGAAGCCCTGACCGGCGAGACCGCTCCTGATTTCGGTGCCGCCTCGGACGGCGATGGCGACCGCAACATGGTGCTGGGGCGGAACTTCTACGTCACGCCTTCGGACTCCTTGGCGGTACTGGCGGCCAACGCCACCTTGTGTCCCGGCTATGCCAAGGGCCTGAAGGGCATCGCGCGCTCCATGCCCACCAGCGCCGCCCCCGACCGGGTCGCGGCCAAGCTGGGCATTCCGGCCTGGGAGACTCCCACCGGCTGGAAGTTCTTCGGCACCTTGCTCGACGACGGCAAAGCGACCTTGTGCGGTGAGGAAAGCTTTGGCACCGGCTCGGACCATGTGCGCGAAAAGGACGGGCTGTGGGCGGTGCTCATGTGGCTGAACGTGCTGGCCAAGCGCCGTCAGAGCGTGGCCGAGATCGTCACCGCCCATTGGCGCGAATATGGCCGCAACGTCTATTCCCGCCACGATTACGAAGGCATCGAGACCAAGGCCGCCGACGGGCTGATGGAGCATCTGCGCGGGCTCTCCCTCAAGGGTAAAATGCTGGGGGCCTACACCGTCGCCTTCAACGACGACTTCGCCTATACCGACCCGGTGGACGGATCGGTCTCCACCAAGCAGGGCATCCGGGTGGTGTTCGAGGACGGATCGCGCATCGTGTTCCGCCTGTCGGGAACCGGCACCGAAGGCGCCACGCTCCGCGTCTATATGGAGCGCTACGAGCCCGATACCGCCAAACACCATCTTGATCCCCAGGTGGCCCTGGCCGATCTGATTGTCATCGCCCGCGATCTGGCCGAGATCGAGGCCCGTACCGGGCGGACAGAACCGACGGTGATTACTTAAATTGAGGCAGCCCGGCTAGGCGGCTTCGGGGGATGGACCACAGAGGCACAGAGACACAGAGAAGGCACAGAGAAAAAGAAAAACTGGTTTTATTCCTCTGTGCCTTCTCTGTGTCTCTGTGCCTCTGTGGTTCAATATTTGGTTCCGCCGAGGCTATCGCTTGAGGTCAGAATGATGAATTGGACCACAGCCCAAAGCGCGGAACTTGCGACCATAGCGGCATGCCTGATCGCCGCCGCTTCTCTTTTCGGACTGGCTATAACTGCCTTTCGGAATGCAAGCATTCGCAAGGCCGATCTACGGCAACGGGAATTTGAGAACTACCACAAGCTCATTCGTGATCTCGTCGATGGGGGGGGCGAGGTAAAACGGGAGGCACAAACGGCCATTATTTACGAACTGCGTAACTACCCAAGATACGCAAATGTAACAGCCCGAATTCTCATTTCTCTCAAGGCCCACTGGGATCCAATGGGAGAATCTCATCACGGCATTGAAATCGGTCTCACCCTCGCCTTCCTCGAACGAATTAAGGGCTCATCATGACCCACATATTCCACCCCACCATCCTGCGGGAATACGATATTCGCGGCATTGTCGGCGAGACGCTGTTCGCCGCCGACGCCCAGGCCATCGGGCAGGCTTTCGGCACGCGGGTCAGGCGGAATGGCGGCCGGGTGGTCAGTCTGGGCTGGGATGGCCGCCTGTCTTCGCCCGCCATGGCCGAGGCGCTGACCCAGGGATTGATGGCGG
>JAYTWE010000177.1:0-4950 GCA_043744055.1 Magnetospirillum sp. | reverse complement strand
GTGGAGGACGAAGCTCCTCTTCGAACGGATCTGGTGGAATACCTTTCGGCTTGCGGGCACGAAGTGGGCGGGTGCGGCGATGGAAAAGAGCTGGACCTTCTTCTCGATGAACGGCCGATTGATATCATCATTCTCGACGTCAACCTTCCGGGCGAGGGCGGATTTTCCATTGCCGGGCGTCTGCGGTCCCATTCCGAGGTGGGCATCATCATGCTCACGGCGCGCGGACTCAATGTTGACCGCGTGGTTGGGCTTGAGGTCGGCGCCGATGTTTATATGGTCAAGCCGGTAGAGCTGCGCGAACTGGAAGCTCAGGTCCGCACCCTGGCACGGCGGATGCGTTCCGGCTCTGGCTTGTCCCAGCACGCCCCCCAGGTCATCGACCCCGAGACGGATAGCCGTTCGTCAGCCATTTCGGCCATTGCAACGGAATGGATCTACGACCAGCTGACCTGGACCCTGATTTCGCCTCATGGCAAGTCCATGAAGCTGACGGGAAACGAACGGGTTTTTGTTTCGCTGCTGGTATCTCGACCGGGTGAGCCGGTCTCTCGCGATGAGATTTTCAAGGCTTTGGGCAAACGTGGCTGGGACCCGGCCGACCGCTCGGTGGATTCCATGGTGCGGCGTTTGCGCGCCAAGGGAGAGGAAGCCCTGGGCATGGAACTGCCCATCGAATCTGTTCACAGCATTGGCTATGCCTTCGCGGCTTCCGTTGGATTGAAGTAGCGGCATGGCAGGGCCACGCAAACTGGTTCTGCGAAATCGTGGGGTGGAGCCGCGCACTGCCGAGGTTGAGCCTTGGCCTATTCTGGTGGTGGATGACGACGAGCAGGTCCACGAAATGACCCGCGTTTTATTGCGGGATCTGAAATTCGACGGACGGCCATTTAAATGTATCAGCGCCAATTCGGCGGGAGAGGCGGCGGCTATTCTCGGCCTGTCTCCCGAAATTCCCGTGGTTCTGCTGGATGTGGTGATGGAGACCCCCGATGCGGGCTTGCGGCTGGTCCGTCACATCCGTGAGGAACTGGGCAACCGAACCATCCGCATCATTTTACGAACCGGTCAGCCCGGCGATGCCCCTGAACGCGACGTTGTGCTGGCCTATGACGTCAACGACTACAAGAGCAAGGCCGAGCTAACCTCCCAGCGGATGTTCACGGCTCTGGTGGGGGCGCTTCGGGCTTGGCACGACATCACCACCATCGCGAATCTGAACAAGGATCTGGCGGAGCTTAACGCCTCGTTGGAGCGGCGCGTGGCGGATCGAACCGGCCAATTGGAGGCCAGTACCGCAGCATTGGGGCGCTCCAAACAGCTGGCCGAGACGGCGTTGGCCCGCGAGACCGATGCCAAGACCCAACTGCGTCAATTTCTCTCCATGGTCAGTCATGAATTCAGGACGCCGTTGGCCATCATCGATTCTTCGGCTCAGATGCTTCGCATTCGCGCCGAACAAAATGATGCTGGCAGTGTGGGGCGCATCGATACTATTCGTGGCGGTGTTCAGAGGCTGCTGGGTTTGATCGACACCTGTCTGGCGGATGAACAGTTGGATAGCGGTCGGATCATCTTGCATGAGAAGACCTTCGATCTGGCTCCTATGATCGAGGTCGCCTTATCGCATCATCGGGTGGCGACGCCGACTCATTCCTATTACAGCCAGATGGAGGGCTGTCTGAATGTTTGGGGCGATCCTGGCATGGTGGCTTTGGCCATCAACAATCTGGTGGGAAACGCCGCCAAATACTCTCCCGAGGGCAGCGTGGTCAGGGTCATCGCCTGTCAGGACGGTGGTGATATCTGCATCTCGGTCATCGACCAGGGAATTGGGATTCCAAGCCAGGATCTGAGCGCGATTTTCGAGAGGTTTCACCGCGCCTCGAATGCACAGGGAATTCCCGGCTCTGGAATCGGCTTGCACATGGTTCGCCAGATCGTCGAGATGCATGGCGGAAGTATTGCGGTTGAAAGCGATCTCCAGCAAGGGTCCCGGTTCACCGTCCGCCTGCGGACGCCGCCTCGGGGCGCCAAGGAGAAGACGGCTTGAGAGAGCGGAGCACGGGTGCTACCGTCCGACAGGGACTGATGGCGCGCAGCCTGACAGGGGCTTTACATGCTGGCTAAATATTACCGGACATTCAAACGTGATCTGGATCAGCGTGGGATCATATTCTCGTTCTCGGGATATATGTCCGAAGGGATCTTGTATTCACTGGGGGATGCTCTGCGTCAGAAGATGGCGCTGGAAGATACCGATGTCAGCACCGTCAAGAAGGTGTTCTCGGTCTTTGTCGAGCAGGCTCAAAATATCATCCGATACTCCGCCGAGAAGGTTTCAGGCGATGTTGGCAAAAGTGTTGAGCTGTCGTCCGGTATGGTCACCATCGGAACCGAGGGCAACCGATTTTTCATCGTCTGCGCCAATGTGGTTCTTGCGGCGGACGAGCCCAAATTACGAGAGCGCCTGGAAAAGCTTCAGAAGATGGACAAGGACGCCATCAAGGCTTACTACAAGGAACAGCTGCGTGAAGCCCCCGAGGAACAGAGCCGGGGGGCGACAATCGGCCTCATCGAAATCGCCAGGCGGGCCAGCGAGCCGATTGAGTTCGACTTTGATCGCATTGATTCCGAGACATTTTTCTTCTGTATGAAGGTATCCATCTGAGGTGGTTATGGAGAATCTTAAGATTGCCGCCACCGAGCGGTCGCCCGAGGTGGATTTCGATTTCAAGCACGGCATTCTCAGCCTGCGTGGAGAATCCTATCCCGAAGATGCTTCCGCGGTTTTCGGGCCGATCTTCGAAGCATTGGAGCGATTTTTGCCATCCATCGGGACGCGCGAAATTCGGGTGGACTTTGATCTGACTTATTTCAACAGTTCCAGCGCCAAGGCGTTGATGAACATGTTCCAGATGCTGGAGCGGTCTGCCGCTGCCGGGGCTCCCATCGCGGTGTCTTGGTTCTTTGCTCCCGATGACGACACCATGAAGGAGTTCGGCGAGGATTTCAGCGAGGATCTGAAGCACGTCGTCTTCAATCTGGTCGCTGTCGAACCCGCCACTTAAAGAACGCTCATGGCCAGTTTCAACCTGTTCGATGCCGAGGAAAAAATCCTTGAACAGGCCAAGGCTGTGCGGCGGTCCATGGGCGACGCCCCTTCTCCCGTCATAGCGGGAATCGACACCCTGATCGACGCCTATGGCCGCAGTGTGCGCGAACAACGCCGATTGGTGAAGGTGAGTGACCGGTTGCAAGCCCAGTTGGCGACGGTCAATCAGGAACTGGGAAAGCGCAAGGCCGAGGCGGAAGAGGCGCTCGGTAGTCTGAAGGCAGCCCAGGAATCCCTTGTTCAGGCGGAAAAGCTGGCCTCGCTGGGGGCCTTGGTGGGGGGGGTCGCTCACGAGATCAACACTCCCGTCGGGATCGCCCTCTCTTGCGCCTCGCATCTCTCTGACACAGTGGCCGCCATGCGCAAGCTGTTCGACGCCGATGATATCGGAGTCGATGATTTCGAGCGGTTCATGGCGACGGTGACGGATACTTCCGGGCTGATCCTCAGCAATTGCGACCGCGCCGCCGACCTGATCCGCAGCTTCAAACAGGTGGCGGTGGACCGGACCACCTCCGAACGCCGCCAGTTCAATCTGGGGACGTATATCCGCGAGACGCTGGCCAGCCTTAGCCCCCATCTTCGTCAGGCGGGCCATGCCGTCTCCATCGACTGCCCCGGCGGCATCATTATGAAAAGTCATCCCGGCGCCTTGTCGCAGGTCCTGAGTAATTTCGTGATGAACTCGCTGATCCATGGCTTCGAGCCGGGGCAGATCGGTCATATGCTGATCCGGGTGGACCAGCCTGATCCTCAAACCGTTCGCATCACCTATTCCGATAATGGCAGGGGGATCCCCGAGGAAAACCGAGGCCGCATCTTCGACCCCTTCTTTACCACGCGGCGTGGTTCGGGGGGGTCCGGGCTTGGGCTCCATATTGTCTACAATTTGGTGGTGGGGCCTTTGGGCGGCATGGTGGCGGTCGAGTCTTCGGACAGTGGTGGGGCGTGCTTCACCGTTACAATTCCCGTAGAAAGTGAATATAACTAGCAAAAAGTCACGAATCGACTTAACAAGCTGGTGGTGATGCTGCAGTGCCACATGCAATTCTTGGTTATGGCGTGGATGAAGCGGCCAAGAAAAGGGATTGGGGTTATGCCTGGAACGGCGATACCGCAAGATCGCGATCAACCCCAAGATATTGGGCGCAAACCGTTGCGTCGCATCCTCAAGCCGATGGACTCCATGGAAGATCTAGCGCCCTGGCCGATTTTGGTGGTGGATGACGAGCCTGATGTCCACGCCATGACCAGTATCTTGCTTCGTGATCTGCGGTTCAAGGACCGTGCCTTCGAGGTATTGAGCGCCCATAGCGCCGCCGAGGCTCGCCGTGTTCTAGCAGAGCGATCCGATATCCCGGTGGTTCTCCTGGATGTGGTGATGGAGACGCATAACGCTGGTCTGGAGCTGGTGCGTTACATCCGTGAGGATCTGGGTAATACCCGCATGGCCATCGTGCTGCGGACGGGCCAGCCGGGGGAAGCCCCTGAGCGCGATGTCATGCTGGCCTATGACATTAATGATTACCGCGGCAAGACCGAACTGACCGCCCAGAAGCTGTTCACGGCCTTGGTGGGGGGATTGCGGTCCTGGACCAATCTGACCACCATCGAATCTCTCAACGCGTCGTTGGAGCGGCGGGTGGAAGAGCGGACCAGCGCGTTGGAGCGGGCCAGGGCTTTCGCCGAGAATCTGGTGGATATGCTGCCGCATCCGGTTTGGTACAAGGACGGAAGCGGGCGGTTGCAAACGTGTAATCAAGCGTTCCGCGATATGTTTCGTCTGCCTGAAAATGACTTGACCATGCCCGCTCAATTGGACGCGCTTGACTGCC
>JAYTWE010000176.1:0-2170 GCA_043744055.1 Magnetospirillum sp. | reverse complement strand
ATCTCGAAGCCCCAGGGCAGTTCCAGCACGTCTTTCAAGGTGCGGGTCTCGGCCTCGGGCACATTAACCGGATCGCGGTTCTGGTTTTGATAGATGCAGGCCGTCATGCAGTCGTTGCAGATCCGATGTCCGGTTCCGGCGGCCATGGGGTTGTCCACCACGATGACCGCCAAGGCGGCCATGGCGTGACCGGCGGCCTTGACCTCGTGCATTTCCGAGATCTTCTCTTCCAGCGGGCAGCCTTCCATGGTGACGCCCACGGCATTCTTGGTCAGCTCACCGGTCTTCTTGTCCGTCGAGCCCTTGGAGCAGGAATCACGGCCCTGATGGTGGCACAAGATGCAGTAATTGATTTCGTCCAGCGCTCCGGCCAGATCGGTACCGGAATCAGTGAGGTTAAAGCCTTCACGGCGGCGTAGATGGGAGGGGTCGCTTTGCAGCGCGGCGACACCGCAATGATCTACCGCCTGGGTGGGGACCATGTTCAGCGGGTCATGTTTGGCCGGAACTTTGAAGAGGACTCCGGTGGGATGGGCGGCGCGGATATTGGCGTCCACCTTGGCGGCGGCCAAGCGGGCGGCGAACTTCAGATCCTCGGCATGATTGGCTTCATCATCGAGCCAGGACAATACTTTGCGGGCGAATTTCAGTTCGCTGAAGGCTTCGCCGGTTCGCACCGCATAATCCAGCGCCAGATAATTGGAATCCAGCTTGGCAGCCTCTTCGGTCGGGATTTCCTTTAGGGCGCGGCGCTGCACGAACAACCGCTTGGCTTGATACAGCGGAGCCAGGGAATCCTGCTTTTCGCGCAGTTCGGCAATGGCGGAGCGGATGCGGAACAGTTCGGCCAGGAAATCATCCAGATGGGGGCTGACGGCGATGATGAGTTCAGCTTCAGCCTTGGCCGAGAGGGAGGCGGGCTCGGCTCGCGCCCTCAGCAGCCGATCACGCAAATCCGCATCGGCGGCGCCTAAGGCTTCAAGGAAAGCTTGATCAATTTTATCTAGCCCCTGGCGCTCGTAAAGCTCGGGAAACGAAATGCCATAGCCAAGGGCTGGATGCGTCATGTCCACTCTCATGGTTGGGGAAAGCCTAATAGATAAAGTCTCATATGGCATTGTGTAGAATTATTCACAACACCAAAAATTTTATGGAGAATTATTTTCAGAGCTACGTCAGTTCGGAAAACCGCACCAAAGCGGGCTCGTCGGAGGTTCGGATGAGGATGCGACGGACTCGATCTTGCCACAATGAGGAAAAGACCTGCGCGTCTTCGGCGCTGCCCCGCCCAGCGAGCAGCAATTGCAGCCGATCCCGCATCTCGGGATCAGCGGGCACCAGCTCCGGGTGATAGTGGCACAGCACGGCCCGGCCCGTATCGGTACGGCGGAACCCCATCTCGGTTTCGATCCCGGCATGGAAGCGCAGCAGATCGTTGCGGCCGAAACGCCCGGCAATGCCCTTGAATCCTCCCGACCCGGCCGCGCCGGTGACCAGGCTGGCCACCGCGGCCATGACGCCGGTTACACCTTGATCCTGGGCATCGTCCATCAGCACTTGGACACTGCCCCGCTGGGGCGTCTCGTCCGGCCACAGAGCTTCCATGGCGCGTAACGTCATCAGCCAGGCTCCGGCCACGGTGGGGCAGGAATGCCCGGCCAGCCGGACGGCATCTTCGTAGCGATACTCGATCAATCCGTCGGCGGGGGCTCCCAGGAACGCAGCCAGGGGATCATACAAAACCAAGGCAGGAGCGTCGGTGAAAAAAGAAGGAAAGGGCATGGCGGCATCCTGCGTGAAAGGAGGATGCGGAGCGTGCGGACCTCGGAGCTCCGTCGCCTTGAGCTTGGTCACGCCTTGTGTAATCGTGTTCACAGATGATTTACGGTTTTAGCCATATGGTGAGACCATCTCTGATCATGTCCTGTGATCAAAACTTATCGGATGATACGATGAAGCGGTTGGCGGTATTCCTGTGTTTCCTGTTGTCTGTGGTGGCCTCGCGACAGGCTTTGGCAGAGGAAATCGGCAGCGTTTCCACCGTATTCAAGATGGTCGGAGCCAACGACAAGATTGTGGTCGAGGCATTTGATGACCCAAAGGTAGCAGGGGTGACCTGCTACTTATCACGAGCCAAGACCGGCGGGATCAAGGGTAGTCTGGGCGTGGC
>JAYTWE010000175.1:0-2312 GCA_043744055.1 Magnetospirillum sp. | reverse complement strand
GCAAGCCTTCACCGAAATTCTTCAGGGCGTTCAGCATGCCTGGAGCGAAAGTGACCTGGTCGGGTTGCGCCGTTGGGCGACGCCGGAAGTGGTTTCCTTCCTGTCCGAGGATATGAGCCGCAATGCCAGTGAAGGGCTGCAAAATAAGGTGGAACAGGTATCGCTGCTGAAAGGCGATGTCAGCCAAAGCTGGAGCGAAAACGGCTTTGACTATGTCACCGCAATCCTGACCTTCCAGTGCCTGGACACCATGATTCGCCTGGATAATGGTGCGGTAGCAAGTGGAAGCCCCAGCATCCCGGTACAGCACACTGAAGCCTGGACCTTCATGCGGTCTGCCAATGGCGGCAAATGGATGCTGTCGGCAGTCGAGCAGGTTTAACGAACGGAAGCAGAAAAAATCCCCCCGGCCTTACGGCTGGGGGGATTTTTTATTCTACTCTCGGCTTCCATGGGAACCCGGAAGAACGAAGGGCTTTCCCCATAGGCGCAAAGGACTCAGTCCCTTGCCCCCACTCCTATCAATCCAATGGGATCAAAGGGCCTCGGCCCTTTGCGGGTGAGGGCGGAGCCCATATTCTTCATCGGGAAATTTCCGGTTTTCAAGGCGACGACGTATAAGGCCTCAGCGACCGAAATATTCGTATCCCGCGCGACCGCAGCTAAAAGCCGCCACTTCAGGGGTCAGAATACCGCAGCGAAGCGGCGTCCAACTTTGCCCCATCAAGGCTTTAACATTCATGCCGGAACGCTGGCACTGACGCTGGGCGATAGCGCGGATCTCGGTCGGTTCCGACAGCCATGTGCTGTAACAGACATAGCTGGCCGGGCCTTCGGCAGTGTCGGGAACCAGCGGCTTTGGACTGGTCGAGCACGCCCCTAAAGCTACGACCATCGCTACTGCCAGCATCATCTTGTGCATGCTCAATCCCCCCTTACCGATTCTCCCCGAGAGGTAGCCTTGGCGGAGATGATTGGCAAGGAGTTTTGACTATTGTGACCCGATCTTACGGAAAGCATCTGGAATTCCGGTCAAATAACTCTGAACCAACAAGATAACAACAGCATCCATATCTTCCGGCGTCTGGGTTTGATAGACCCAGCGGCGCAAACCCACATAGCCAATAGCTCCATGCAATCCGGCCACCAGTTCAATTTCAAAGGCCGAGATGGGCTCGTCACGCTCGACCCCGGCGGTGGCGCGAATTTCCTGGCACAGCGGCAAAAATAGATTCTCGCGAACATGAGCCATGTAGCGATTGGCGATGGATTCGTCTTTTAACCCGGCGAACATAAACAAGCGAACCCGCTCATAACTAAAATTCGCCTTGGTATAAGTCAGATAGAAATTCAGCACCCGGTCAACCAAGGGCATCGAGCGATCTTGCAAGGCCTTCTGCCAGCCATCATCCCAGCCCCCCAGGAAAACGTCCTTATAAACCCGGTCGATCAGAGCTTCTTTGTCGGGGAAATAGCGGTACAGCAACGGCTGAGTGACGCCGAGCCGCTGCGCCAAGGCCCGCGTCTGGCCTTCAAATCCCACTTCGGCAAAAAACTTGATTGCCTCGGCGACAATCAACTTCTCGCGCTGCTGACGGGGAAGTCTGCGCCGAACCTTATCCGCCCTCGAATCACTTTGCTCATTCGCGGCCGAATGCCCCTGAGCGCGGAGAGGAACTGCATCCATAACTGAAGCCTTTGCGTCACATAGCGATACGTTTCATTACGTATCATTATTGGCTCAGTATAGGTTTCATATGCAATCGGGTTTGGACCCGAGCTGATCGTTCAATCTGCGAAAAAACTCGGCAGCGGTCTTGGTCGCGAAACCATGCACCAGCCGCCCCCCGACCGAAGCCAGCCGACCACCGATTTCACCAGCGGCTTTCCAGCGAAGCCAAGTCGCAACACCATCATCGGCAAGAGTAACTCTGGCTGATCCACCGACAAAACCGGCAACTCCCCCCTGACCTTGTCCCTTCAAGGTATAGGCTTCGGCCTCGATCACATCTTCCAAGGTTAAAACGCCGGAAAAGCGGGCGGATAGCGCCCCGATCCGAATGGCCAGGGTTGCGCCATACGTATTGGCGCCGGTCAATTCCAGCTTTTCACAGCCGGGGATACAAGCCGCCAACACCACAGGATCGTTCAAGGCCCGCCACACCTGAGCACGGGTCGCCTCGATTCGATGTTCACCGTCGAAATCCATGGAGCCTCCGTTTCAGACCGGCGAGCCAATGAATTGACTCGCCTATTGCCCCTCAAACGCCGGGCGCTCGCGCTTGGCTTACGCGCCATGTGGCGCGGCGGGC
>JAYTWE010000174.1:0-5144 GCA_043744055.1 Magnetospirillum sp. | reverse complement strand
CAACCCTCCCCCGGCAAGCCGAGGGAGGGAGAAGCGCTGAATGTCAACGCACCCTAATCCAGCTCAAATGTATTTGTGTAATCAAGCTTCAGCGACGGGTCCTGGTCTTCCTTTTTCAAGAAACAATTCCCCACCACCAGCACTTCGATCTCACTGCCCATGAAGCAACGGAAAGCATCTTCCGGTGAATATACGATGGGCTCGCCGCGCACATTGAAGCTGGTATTGACCACCACACCGCAGCCGGTCAGGGCCTTAAACGCTGAAATCAAGGCGTGGTAACGCGGATTGGTCTCGGCATGAACAGTTTGAACTCGGGCGGAGTAATCCACATGGGTCACCGCAGGAAGGCTGGAGCGCGGCACGTTCAGCTTGTCGATGCCGAACAGGTTCTGCTCGTCCTCGGTGATGGAAAGGCGGTGCTTTTCCGCCACCGGAGCCACCAACAGCATATAGGGTGAATCGCCGTCTAGATCGAACCATTCCGCCACATCTTCGCGCAGCACCGAGGGTGCGAAGGGGCGGAAGCTTTCGCGATACTTAACCTTGAGATTCAGCAGCTTCTGCATGGTGGGGGATCGGGGATCGCCCAGAATAGAGCGACCGCCCAGGGCACGCGGCCCGAACTCCATGCGGCCCTGCATCCAGCCTACCGCCTTCTCGGCGGCCAGAGCCTCGGCGGTGGCTGCGATCATGTCGGCCTCGTCTTGCACAGTGAACACGGCCCCGGCCGCGCTCAGACGCGCCTCCACATCATCTTGCTCGAACACCGGCCCCAGATAGGAGCCCTGCATGGCATCCTTGCCGCCACCGGTGACGGTGCGCGGCTGACCCTTGAACAAATGATAGCCGGCCAGGGCAGCCCCCAGGGCGCCTCCGGCATCACCGGCTGCGGGCTGAATCCAGATATTGTCGAAGATGCCTTCACGGAGAATCTTGCCGTTAGAGACACAGTTCAGCGCCACGCCGCCCGCCAGACACAGATTCTTCGCACCCGTCTCTTTCTTGATGCCGCGACATAGTTTGGAGACGATGATCTCCGTCACCTCTTGGATGGAGGCGGCCATATCCATATGAAACTGAGTCAGCGGGTCTTTGTCGGCCCGCCGCACCGGCTGGCCGAACAAAGCGGCGAACCGGTCATTGGTCATGGTCAAGCCGGTGCAATAATCGAAATAGGACTGGTCAAGCCGGAAGCTGCCGTCTTCCTTCAAATCCACCAGCTGATCCAAGATCGTCTTGGTGTATTTCGCCTCGCCATAGGGGGCCAGCCCCATCAGCTTGTATTCGCCGGAATTGACCTTGAAGCCGGTATAATAGGTGAAGGCGGAGTACAGCAGCCCCAAAGAATGGGGGAAGTGCAGCTCTTTATGAATCTCCAGCCGGTTGCCCGCCCCCATGGCCAGCGAGGTGGTGGTCCATTCACCGACGCCATCCATGGTCAGCACCGCCGCATCTTCAAACGGTGATGGGAAGAAGGCCGACGCAGCGTGGCTCAGGTGATGTTCGGCGAACAGCAGCTTGTTCAGCCAATCGAAATCCTTGGCGAAGGCTTTCAGCTCGCGCGACAGCAGGTCTTTTTGGAACAGCTTTTCCTTCAGCCAGACCGGCATGGCGGCTTTGAAGGATCGAAAGCCCTTGGGGGCAAAAGCAATATACGTTTCCAGCAACCGTTCAAATTTAAGGAACGGCTTATCATAAAACACCACGGAATCGATGTCGGTCAGCCCAATTCCGGCTTCACTCAGGCAATAGGCGATGGCCTTTTCTGGAAAAGAGGCATCGTGCTTCTTGCGGGTGAAACGCTCTTCCTGGGCAGCCGCGACAATGCGGCCATCTTCCACCAGCGCCGCCGCGCTGTCGTGGTAAAGAGCCGAGATTCCAAGAATGCGCATCTAGAACAAGGTGTAGATGAAGGGCGCCACGGCAGAGCCTTGGGACAGCACGATCAGACCGCCGAACAAAACCATCATGACCAGAATAGGCAACAGCCAGAACTTCTTCCGCTCCCGCAGGAATTGCCAAAGCTCGATAAGGAATGCCACGTCTCTCTCCTAGAATTGGCGGCGCATTGTTTCGGGGGGCGGTCCCGGCGGCTCGCGCAAGATCCAATAGCTGGCGGTATCCTTGTCGCGCTTGAGCCGCAGAGGGTCCTTACCCGATGCCCGCATAATCAATGCGATGGGCGTTACCGTGACGAAGAACAGCAACCCCATCACCAATGGCGTGACCACGTGATGCAAAGCCATTCCCACCAGGAACCACAACCGGTTCAGCGGCTTCAATAGCTTGGGAGCGACAAACGCGACAACCAGAAAGGCGCCAGCCAGGGCGCCAGCCCACAACCGAGGCTCTTCGCCTGATTTCAACGGCAGTACGCAGACAAGCGTAAACACCACGGCGAACACGAGACCAAATGAGCGCTCAGAGCCCATTTCGACTTTACGGCCGTGGGATTGCCCTTCAAAGGTGCCCTGAGGCTTGCTCATGCGGGTCCTGCGCCTACTGGATTAAGAATTGAGGGACTTTTAGCACGGTCAGGCCAGAGAGGAAAACCGTCTCATGCCGCCAAGCCATATCAGTCGCGCGGAGCGGCCTTGGCTTCCACCTGATCGCACAACGCATGACCGATCAGAATGTGCATTTCCTGAATCCGGGCGGTCACGGTGCTGGGAACGATCAGCAAAGGATCCGCCAGCCCCACCATTTTGCCGCCGTCGCGTCCTGTGAGTCCGGCGGCGATCATCCCCATATCGCGAGCAACCGCCAGGGCGGTCAGGACATTGGGGCTGCTGCCCGATGTGGTAATGCCGATGGCCACATCGCCGGGGCGGCCCAAGGCCTCGATCTGGCGCGAGAAGATTTCTTCGTAAGAGAAATCGTTGGAACACGCGGTCAAGATGGAAGTGTCGGTGGACAGCGCCAGCGCCGCCAGCGCCTTACGGTTATAGCGGTAGCGGATAACCAGCTCGGCGGCGAGATGCTGGGCATCGGCGGCACTGCCGCCATTACCGAAAAATAGAATTTTGCCGCCCGAGGCCAGGCTGGTCAGACAGGCTTCCACCAATTTCTGGAACGGTTCACGCACGGCAGCCCCGGTCTTGCCCAGGGTCTCGGCGTGTTCGGCGATCTGGTGATCCAGAAAATCAGCGAATTCCATGGGGCGCGAACCTCGACTGGCGATGGGAGTGCAATTTTTAACCGGTCTCGCCGGGGGCGGCAACACTCGTCTCCGTCAGAGTCCGCAACTGTCGCCCCGCCACCATAATCATGGGTAGGTCGATATGAGACGCCGCCTTCAACTCGGCCAGCAGGGACTCGGCCCGCTCCACCGCCGCCCGGTTGCCTTCGGCCCAATTTCGGATGGCGGTTTCGGCGTCCAGACCCGGCTGGGATGCCACCACCGCATTGGTGATATCGCGCTGATGGCCGTAAAGGTCCTCGATGGCCGCCGCCGCCGCCAGCTTCAGCCAATGGCCCCGCCCCGACAGCTTTTCCGCCGAGGCCCGCAGCCAGCCCAGAGAGAATCTGGCTCCGACAGCGAAATACAACCGCCCGGCTTCGTTGATGGTGACGCTGCGCCTGGTGGCGATGCGCAAGATATCGGCGGCCGAGGCCAGAACGATCAGATTGCCCACCCGGCGGGCCAGCGGTTCCGGGACGCCTTGCTCGACGAATTGAGCGATTCGACCGCCGACCGCCGCCGCCGCATCATGGGGCAGAATATCGGGCACCGCGTCTTCCAGGGCGCGGACGCCGGGGGATAATTCGCTGATGCCATCCCCCAAGGCGAAGGGAGACGGCATGGAGCGCAAAACCCATAACGTGGCGCGCTCCACCAGCCGATTGGCTTCGGCCAGCATGGCTGTCTGTGCCCCGGCGGGAACCTTGCCGTCCAGGCTTTCAATCTCGGTCCAGACTTCCCGTAGGCGGAAAGCATCGCGAGCCACGATATAGGCGCGGGCGACCTGGGCCGGATGATGACCGGTAGTCTCCATCAGCTCGGCCACAAAGGCTCCGCCCACCCGGTTGACGATGGAATTGGTCACCACCGTGGCGACGATCTCGCGCCGCAGCCGATGAGTGGCGATATCTCCGGCAAAGCGGTTTTGCAAAGCGGTAGGGAAATACTTGGCCAGATCGGTGGCCATGAACGGATCATCGGACAGGTCAGAATACAAGATGTGCTCGTAAAGCCAGATCTTGCCATAGGCCAGCAATACCGCCAGCTCCGGCCGGGTGAAGCCCGCCTTGCGGGCGGCGCGGTCGGTCAGGGTCTCATCCGATGGCAGGAATTCGATGCCGCGATCCAGCCGTCCGGCCTTTTCCAGCAGCCGCATGAAGCGGGCTTCCGCGTCCAACAGATCAACCCCCTGGGCCTCCATCATGGACATGGCCTGGGTCTGGAGATAATTGTCGCGCAGCACCAAAGCACCCACTTCGTCGGTCATTTCCACCAGCAGCTTGTCGCGCTGCTTGGGGGTCAGATCGCCCGCCGTCACCAGATCATTGACCAAGATCTTGATATTGACCTCGTGGTCCGAGCAATCCACTCCGGCGGAATTGTCGATGGCGTCGGTGTTGATGCTGCCTCCCGTTCCGCCCGCCCCTAACTGGGCGTATTCGATACGGCCCAACTGGGTGAAGCCCAGATTGGCGCCCTCACCCACCACCTTGGCATTGATGTCGCGACCGTCGATGCGCAAAGAATCGTTGGCGCGGTCTCCCACTTCGCCATTGCTTTCGGTCGAGGCTTTCACATAGGTGCCGATCCCGCCGAAGAACAGCAGGTCCACCGGAGTCTTCAGCAGGATTCGAATCAGATCGGTGGGAGGCAGGGACTCGGCCTCGATGCCGAAACAGGCCTTGACCTGCGGGCTGAGGGGAATGGTCTTGGCAGAGCGGGGGAAGATGCCGCCGCCTTCCGAAATGGTGGAAAGATCGTAATCGGGCCAAGCCTTGACTGCATTGAACAACCGCTCCCGCTCGGCGAAGCTGCGGGCCGAATCGGGTTCCGGGTCCAAGAAGATATGGGCGTGATTGAAGGCCGCCACCAGTTTGGTGTGGGGCGAGCGCAGCATTCCATTGCCGAACACATCGCCCGACATATCGCCCACGGCGATGGCGGTGAATGGCTCGGTTCT
>JAYTWE010000173.1:0-5419 GCA_043744055.1 Magnetospirillum sp. | reverse complement strand
CGTGCAGCGGAGCATCTCCCAGCACCTCATTGGCCGTGTCGATAAAAGCCTGAGTGCTGGCCGGGTTGGACAGATCGGTGACGATGTGGCTGGCCCAGTTGCGATCCATCATGCATTCCTTGGGCACATCGGCGCGGGCACAGGTGATGACCCGCCAGCCCTCGGATAGAAAGCGCCGGGCGATGGCGTGACCGATCCCCTTACTCGCCCCGGTGATGACGACGCTTTGGACCTCACTCATGGCCCAGCCCTCACCGAAACAGGCGGCATCCGCAGATTGGCGGCGCCCGGTGGCTCGGCAAGAACAGACAGCCGCGACATCATCGGTTCCAGCACCGAGACGGCACGGGCCAGCGAAGCCAATTGGCGACGCTCGGCGACGCTTCCTCCGGCCAGGACCTCGGCCAGCACTTCCCACAGCTTGCGCGGGCGAGGGAAGTCCACCAGTTGAAAGTCTTCATCCGGCTTCAGCCCCGCCACGTCGCGGATGGCTGATTTGGCTTCATACCAACCGCCCAGACCATCCACCAGCCCCAGGGTCTTGGCATCGGCTCCGGTCCAGATACGGCCACGCGCCAGTTGATCCATCTTCTCGACGGACAAGCCGCGACCTTCAGCCGCCTTACCGGTGAAATCGGCATAGATATGGTCGAGCAAAGCGTTGACACGCTCTTGGGCCGCCGGAGTAAACGAACGGTTGGCGCTCCACATGGCGGCATTGTCGCCACGATGCATTTCGTCCCAGCTGATCCCCAGCTTCTTCCAGAACTCCTCCAGCACCATCTTGCCGGTGAAGACCCCGATGGAGCCGGTGACGGTGCCGGGCTGCGCAATGATGCGATCCGCCGCCATAGCGACGAAATAGCCCCCCGACGCCGCCGTATTGGCCATGGAGACCACCACCGGCTTTCCGGCAGCACGGGCGCGCTTGACCTCGTGCCAAACCGTGTCGGATGCGGTGTAGGAGCCGCCAGGACTGTCCACCCGGAACAAGATGGCCTTGACCGAGTCGTCGTCGGCTGCCTCGCGCAGGGCCTCGGCAATGGTCTGGGCTCCGAAGTCCGGGCCTGACTCGAATCCGTGACGGGATGGACCACGATGAATACCGCCGATGCCCTGGATCAGCGCCACTTTCGGCCCCTTGGGATCGGCCAGATGAGCGGCGTAATCGGCGATATCCAAGTCCTCGGCCCCGTTATCCTTATCCTTAGGATCACCCGCAACCGCCTTTACGGCTTCATCCCGATAGCCGATATGGTCGATCAGCCCCGCCGCCTTGGCCTCAAGAGGGAGGAACGGCCCCTTCCCCATCAGCCCCGCCACCGCGTCAGGAGCCAGCTTGCGCCCCGAGGCGATGCCCGCCACCAACTGTTCATTGAGGGAATCCAGTAAGCGCCCCAGATTCTCACGATGAGCCGGGGTAAAGCCGGTCTCGGTAAACATGTCGATGGCCGACTTATATTCATGGCGACCGAAGAACTGAGCCTTGACCCCCAGCAGATCGAATGTGCCTTTAAGGAACGGACTTTCCGCCATCAGGCCGGTCAGTCCCACTTCACCCGAAGGCTGCAACCAGATGTCAGCAAAGGCAGAGGCCAGATAGGCATCCATTGTGCCGCTACCGCCCTCGCCCACCGTCTCGGCGAACAGAACCGTCGGCTTGCCCGATGCCCGGAACCGGATCACCGCATCGCGTAACTCCTGAACATCACCGAAGCCCAATGAGGCATGCCCCATACTGGCCAGCAGCCCCACCACATGGCTGTCGGTGGCGGCATGGTCCAGGGCATCAATCACCTGACGCAGCTCGTAAGAGCGTTCACCGGACAGAGCGGCCAGCGGATCGCCTTCGGCGACGGACTGGAACTTAGCCTCCAAATCCAAGGTCAGCACCGCCCGCTTGGGCAGGTCATGCTCGGTCCGGGGCGAGACGTGGGACGCCACCCACACGCCCAATCCGACCGCCGCCAGGGTCAACAGACCGGTACCGGCCAGCAAGACAACGAGAATTCGACCAAGACGGCGCATCATGTCACCTGTTCCATCACCACAAAGTCATAAGCCGGATCACCGTCATGGGCTTCACGAGTAACCTCGCGCCAATTGCGGTGTTCGATTTCAGGAAAGCGGACATCGCCGTCATAGGCGCGCTTCACCTCGGTCATATAAAAACGGGCGCAGCGCGGCAGCGCCTCGGCGAACAGGGCGGAACCGCCGATCACCATCAGTTCTGTCGCATCGGGAGCTAGGCTCTCGGCCAGCGCCAGTCCCTCATCCAGCGAATGAACGGCATGAACACCTTCGGCCCGCCAGTTCGGTTGCCGGGTCACCACGATATTCGGACGTCCGGGCAAAGGCCGACCGATGGAATCCCAGGTCTTGCGCCCCATGATGATCGGCTTGCCCAGCGTGTTGCGCTTGAACCATTTCAGGTCCTCTGGAATATGCCAGGGCAGCGCGTTGTCCTTCCCGATCACCCCGTTGGAGGCGATGGCGACGATCAAGGCGACGGGCTTGCTCATACCGCCACCGGGGCCGAGATATGAGGATGGGACTGGTACTCCTCCACCTGAATATCGTCCATGGTAAAGGCGAACAGATCGGTCACATCCGGGTTCAGCACCAGCTTGGGCAGGGCCATGGGCTGACGCGACAGCTGTAATTCCGTCTGCTCCATATGATTGGAGTAAAGATGCGCATCGCCGAATGTGTGGACGAAGTCACCGGGCTGCAACCCCGTCACCTGCGCCATCATATGAGTCAGCAAGGCATAAGACGCGATGTTGAACGGCACTCCCAGAAAGGCATCGGCCGATCGCTGGTAAAGCTGGCAAGACAACCGCCCCTCGGCCACATAGAACTGAAACAGGCAATGACACGGCGGCAGAGCCATCTGATCCACATCAGCCGGATTCCAGGCCGACACGATCAGGCGCCGCGAATCCGGGTTGGAGCGGATCATATTCACCACCTGGGTGATCTGGTCGATGACCCGGCCATCCGGTGCCGCCCATGACCGCCACTGCTTGCCATAGACCGGCCCCAGATCGCCATTGGCATCGGCCCATTCGTCCCAGATGGAGACCTTATTGTCCTTCAGGTAACGGATATTGGTGTCACCGCGCAAAAACCACAGCAGCTCGACAAAAATCGAACGGGTATGCAGCTTTTTTGTGGTCACCAGCGGGAAGCCCTGGGACAGATCAAAGCGCATCTGGTGGCCGAACACGCTGGTGGTGCCGGTGCCGGTCCGATCGGATTTAAAGACGCCTTCGCGGCGAATGCGCTCCAATAGTTCAAGATATTGAATCACCGAGCCATGCTCCCTGTCTGGTCGCCGCACTCTAGCGCAAGCTCGGACAGGAGTCATGACGGTCGAATCAGAACATGTGGAGACGACTCTACTGGCGCTTCTCATCAAGCCCCCTTATATTGAGGGGGTCGGGCAACCGACTATGACGCTAAACGCCATGTGGAATAGACGTTACGGACCCGGGGGCGGTACCCGGCGCCTCCACCAAAATTCTTCCGGCCATCGCGGCCGGAAACCTTGGGGGCGAAATAGGATCGACGTGCGCAGTAAAGACATGGTTTGTGTTCGGCATGATACCACCGTTACCGGGTCAACCCTAACAAGTGCCAACGACAACGTTGAACTTGCCGCTGCGGCTTAGTCCGTAAGCGCGGTCCGGGGGGCACCGGGCAACAGAAGCCCCCCACTTTATTTGCCGCGGCCTCGGACAAGGCCATAGATCGCGGCTTGCAAAGGGATGCCAGGGCTGATGTCGGTTGATGAATTGCGCTACGACAAAATGGTTGAAGACGCATTGCGGAGCGTGGTTCGCGATGCGCTGGAATTTGCTGTCCTGCACGGTCTTCCCGGCGACCATCACTTCTATGTGACCTTCCGAACCCATTTCCCCGGCGTCGCCATCCCCACCCACCTGACCGCCCGCCACCCCGACGAGATGACCATCGTCTTACAGCACCAGTACTGGGACCTGACCATCGACGATGTCGGGTTTGGAGTGACGCTGTCCTTCTCGGGCAAGCCCGAACGTCTGATTATTCCATTTGCCGCCATTTCTGGCTTTGCCGACCCATCGGCCAAGTTCGGTCTGCAATTCCAAGCCATCCCCTTTGACGACGAGGATGAAGACGAGGGTGACGAGTTGGAACCTCTGGCGGAATCCCCCGCCCCGGAGAAATCCACCAATCCCCCCAAAGACGGCCCCCCCAAAGACGGCACGGACGGCAAAGTGGTGACCCTGGATCGCTTCAGGAAGAAGTAGAATTCCTGGCCGACAGGGATAATGAGCATGGACTTCGCGACATTCGGCAGCATTGCCCCCGAAATCGTTGAAGCACTGCGCGCCATCAACGCCTGGAATCGGATTGGTATCAGACTGAACGTTCCTCCGCTTGGTATAAAAGGGTAATCCTCTTGACCTCGCCTTGAAAAAGGTGTTTGACCAAGAGCCGCCACTCACCCTCGAACGGGTGGGGCGGCGCTACCCTTTCCCCTTGCGTCGAGGTCGCCTGTCATGACCGGTTTCGCCTTCCACGAAATCTTCCCGCTTTCCCACGACGACACCCCCTATCGCAAAATCACCAGCGACGGGATCGGCACTGCCAGCCTGAACGGCAAGACGGTGGTGACGGTGGAGCCCGAGGCGATCACCCGGCTGACGGCCGAGGCCATCAAGGACACCTCCCATCTGCTGCGCCCAGGCCATCTGGCCCAGCTGCGCAAGATTCTAGATGATTCCGAGGCCTCTCCCAACGACCGCTTCGTCGCCTATGACCTGCTGAAGAACGCCTGTATCGCTTCGGGCGGCGTGCTGCCCATGTGCCAAGATACCGGCACCGCCATCGTCATGGGCAAGAAGGGTCAGCAAATCTGGACCGGCGGCAATGACGAAGCCGCCATCTCCAAGGGCGTGCAGCAAGCCTATACCGACCTGAACCTGCGCTATTCCCAGACCGCCCCCCTCACCATGTATGAAGAGGTCAATACCGGCACCAATCTGCCGGCTCAGATCGACATCCTGGCAACAGACGGAGACTACTACAAGTTCGTATTTATGGCCAAGGGTGGAGGTTCCGCCAACAAGACCATGCTGTACCAGGAAACCAAGGCCCTGCTTACGCCGGAGAAACTTGAAAAATATCTGATCGAGAAGATGAAATATCTGGGTACCGCAGCCTGCCCGCCTTATCATATTGCCTTCGTGATTGGCGGCACCTCGGCCGATGCCTGCATGAAGACCGTTAAGCTCGCTACAGCCAAGGAACTGGATGGTCTGCCTACCACGGGAAATGCTCATGGTCAGGCCTTCCGTGATATCGAGCTGGAAGATCGCTTGCTGGTAGCGGCCCAGAAACTCGGCATCGGCGCCCAGTTTGGCGGAAAATACTT
>JAYTWE010000172.1:0-1544 GCA_043744055.1 Magnetospirillum sp. | reverse complement strand
CCCGAAGCCGCAAGGGGGAGTATTTCGGCCCCTTCGCCTCGGCGGGGGCGGTCAATCAGACCCTGGCGGCGCTGCAACGCGCCTTTTTATTGCGCTCGTGCTCGGACTCGGTGTTCGCCAGCCGGACACGGCCTTGCCTACTCTTCCAGATCAAACGATGCAGCGCGCCTTGCGTGGACCGCATCACCCATGCCGACTACATGGCCCTGGTGGACGGCGCCAAGGACTTCTTGTCGGGACGCAGCCAGATGATCCAGCGCAAGCTGGCCACCGCCATGGAGGCCGCCAGCGAGACCATGGAATACGAGAAGGCCGCTGTCCTGCGCGACCGTATCCGAGCCCTGGCCCGCATCCAGGCCCATCAAGACATCAACCCCGCCGAGGTGGAGGAAGCCGATGTGGTGGCGCTGCATCAGGCCGGTGGCGGTGTCTGTATCCAGGTCTTCTTCTTCCGCTCGGGCTGCAACTACGGCAACCGCTCCTACTTCCCCATCCATGCCCAAGAGGCGGAAGCCCCCGAAATCATGGCCGCTTTCCTGGGGCAGTTTTACACCGACAAACGACCGCCCGCCGAAATCTTGGTGAATGTGGAACCGTCGGAAGCCGCCATCATCGCCAAGGCGCTGTCGGAGAAGGCTGGGCACAAAGTGACGCTGGCCCGCCCCCAGCGGGGCGACAAAGTAAAGCTGGTGGATCACGCCACCGACAATGCCCGCGAGGCCCTGGGACGGCGCATGGCCGAAAGTGGCGCCCAGCGCAAGCTGCTGGAAGGCGTTGGCATCACCTTTGGCCTGGATGCCCCCCCGGAACGGATCGAAGTCTACGACAACAGCCATATCCAAGGAGCCAATGCGGTCGGAGCCATGATCGTCTCCGGTCCCGATGGCCTGATGAAGTCCGCCTATCGTAAATTCACCATCAAATCGGAAGAAATTACTCCCGGTGATGATTTCGGCATGATGCGCGAAGTGCTGACCCGCCGCTTCAAACGCGCCCAGAAAGAAGACCCCGACCAAGACAAAGGAATGTGGCCCGATCTGGTGCTGATCGACGGAGGCCAAGGCCAGCTCAATGCCGTCATGGGAGTCTTGGAGGAACTGGGCATCGACCATGTGGCAGTGGTGGGCGTCGCCAAGGGACCTGATCGCAATGCCGGTCGCGAGCGGTTCTTCATGCCTGGAAAACCACCCCTAAGCCTGGAGGCCCGCGACCCGGTCCTTTATTTCTTGCAACGTCTGCGCGATGAGGCCCATCGTTTCGTGATCGGAGCCCATCGCGACAAACGGTCCAAGAGCCTGTCCCTGTCCCAATTGGACGGCGTGCCCGGCATCGGCGCCCGCCGCAAGAAGGCGTTGCTGCACCATTTCGGCTCGGCCCGCGAAGTCACCGGCGCCAGCTTGGAAGACCTGGAGAGCGTGGAAGGCATCAGCCGCACCATGGCGAAGATCATCCACGACTATTTCCGCAAGGATTAGAGCGCGTTGATGTTCAGGTTATAGAGGCCTTTTTCTCCCTCCCCCGGCAAGCCGAGGGAGGGAGAAGCG
>JAYTWE010000171.1:0-2684 GCA_043744055.1 Magnetospirillum sp. | reverse complement strand
CGAGCTCATGATGGCAACCTGCCCCCGCTGACGCTTCCGCATGAAGGCCAGCGCGGGCATCACCGTATTGATCACCCCATCCCAATTAACCGCGAAGATGGCCCGCGCCTGATCCGCACTCTCCCCACCGCCATGGGTGCCTGCGGAAATACCGGCATTGGCGATGACCAGATCAAGCGGCTTTCGCCGTTCGGATTGCTCGACCCAAGCCGCCACGGCTTTGGCATCGGTGACATCGACAACGGCGCTGAAGACCTCCGCCCCCAAAGCCCGACACGCCTCGGCAATAGCCCGTAGCCGACCGGAATCACGCCCGGATAAATGCAAGGTCGTACCTGGCCGGGCATATGCCTTGGCGAGCCCAATCCCCAAGCCGGAGGATGCCCCGGTCAGCAGAACAGAATTCACGCCCCGCCTCCATCATGGAGAATCGCCCGAAGCGGCCCCACCAGGGGCGGAATATCGTGACGAGCGGAATCAAAGACGATGGAGGGGTCCACCGAATGATATTCATGAACCAGGATGTTTCTCATCTCGATCATACGGCTCCACGGGATCTCGGGGTGGCGCTCGACAATGGCGGGAGGAACACGTTTTGCCGCCTCTCCCACCACTTCCAGATTGCGGATGACCGCGTCCACCGTACGATCATCGGTCACGAATTGATCCTCGGTCATGTTGGCGGTATAGCGCTTGATGCGCTCGATGGCCTCCAAGATATCTTCGATGCGAACCCGCCAATCCTTGAAACTCAAATCTTACAGGCCTCCTCGCCATAGACCGGCAGACACTCGGCTAAAATGCGCGCTTTCAGGCGCGGCTTGATATTGCCTGAAGTAATCAGGTCCACCGGCCGCCCCAGCACACCTTCCAAGGCATGTTTCAAATCCACGAAGCGAAACAGGCCGCCCGGCTGGCCGGGAAAGAAGTCCACCATCAGATCAATATCGCTGGTGGGTTTGGCGTCATTGCGCACCACGGAGCCGAACAGAGCCAGAGACCTGACGCCAAATCTCTCCATCAGGTGAGAGTTATGACGCAGCCGATCAACCACCTCGTCTCGGGTAATGGGCTGGCGACGCCGCGAAATACGACCGGCATAGGTCCGCACCGCATCGGCCTTATCGGCGGGAACGCGCACCACGATTTCGATGACATGGGGGCGGTCGCGTTGCGGCCGTCGGCGCTCGATCATAATGGAATCTTAGACCCGACGACGGCGCTTAGGAAGCCCCCTTGGAGCGAAGCGAGTGCCGACGCCAGAGGCTCATGAACAAGCCCCCTTGGAGCAAAGCTTCCGCAGGGCTATAACCGACGCATCAATAAATGCGAGGTACCCCCAGTGACAGTTGCCAGCATGACCGGCTATGCCCGCGCCGAAGGGCGCGACGCCCAAACCTCTTGGGTATGGGAAGCGAAAAGTGTCAATGGACGCGGGCTTGAACTGCGCTGCAAGCTGGCCCACGGCCACGATTCCTTGGAAATCGCCGCCCGAGACGCCGCCGCCAAACGCCTGAAGCGCGGCAATGTGCAAGTGTCGCTGACCATCAGCCGCATGGGGGAGCAATCACTGCTCCAGGTCAATACGCCGCTGCTGGGCCAGCTTCTCTCCATGTGCAAGGAATGGGAGGGCCGCTTTCCCGGCGTTGCCCCGGCCCGCCTGGACGGCCTTCTTGCCATCAAGGGAGTGCTGGAACCTGCCGACAACGCCGAACAGGGCGATGACGAAGCAACCCTTCTGGCCCGCGAAGCCGCCATGAAGCTGACCATGGAGAGCATGCTCGATCAGCTCGCCGCCATGCGCCGCGACGAGGGCAGCCGCATTGGCGCCGTGTTGAAGGCCCAACTGGCGGAAATCGCACAACTGACCGCCAAGGCGGCCGCTTGCGCCTCGCTGCGTCCCGAAGCCATCCGCGAACGCTTCCAAGCCCAGCTGGCCGCCGTGCTGGAAGCCGCCCCCAGCCTGGCTGAAGAGCGCGTCGCCCAGGAAGTGGCGCTGCTGGTGGTCAAGGCCGATATCCGTGAAGAGCTGGATCGCCTGAAGGCCCATGTAGAGGCAGCAGAAGAACTGATCAGCCAAGGCGGAGCCATCGGCCGCAAGCTCGACTTCCTGGCCCAGGAATTCAACCGCGAAGCCAATACGCTGTGCTCGAAATCCGCCGATGTGGAGCTGACCCGAATCGGTCTCGACCTCAAGGCGGTGATCGACCAGCTCAAAGAGCAAGTCCAAAACATCGAATAGGGGCTTATGAGATTGAATCCGTCCTCGAACAGACGTCGCGGCCTGATGCTGGTGATGTCCTCTCCGTCAGGCGCTGGCAAGACCACCATTTCCCGCGCATTGCTGGACCGCGAAACTGGTATCGCCATGTCAGTCTCTGCCACCACCCGCCCCCCACGCCCCGGCGAAGTGGACGGCAAGGATTACTATTTCGTCCCGGTGGACCAATTCCAGAAAATGGTGGAGAACGGCGAGTTCCTGGAACACGCCCGCGTCTTCGATAATTTCTACGGCACTCCCAGGGCTCCGGTGGAAGCCGTCCTGAGCCAGGGCCGCGACGTGCTGTTCGATATCGACTGGCAGGGCACCCAACAGATGCGCCAGACGGCTCGGGCCGATCTGGTGTCGGTCTTCGTTCTGCCGCCTTCGGTGGAAGAGCTGGAGCGCCGCCTTCACACCCGCG
>JAYTWE010000170.1:0-2076 GCA_043744055.1 Magnetospirillum sp. | reverse complement strand
TTCGACTCCGTCATGGATGACCCCCCACAGATCGAGAACGAAGCCGTCATAACGCTCCGCCAATTGGGACAGGCCGGATATGACCGGGATCATTGCTTGGCCTCCCGATGGTCGACACCCACGGCCTGAGCGATGGAGGTAAAGCCGTCACGGGTCAGCAGATCAAGCAGTTCATGCTTGATGCGGGTCACCAATCCGGGACCGTGATAGACCATGGCGGAATAGAGCTGCACTAACGAGGCTCCCGCCCGAATCTTCACATAGGCTTCCGAACCCGATGCGATGCCGCCAACCCCGATGATGGGCAGCTTGCCATGGGTCAGTTCGTACATACGGCGCAAAACGGCGGTGGAAGCCTCGAACAGTGGAGCGCCGGACAGACCGCCGGTCTCCTTGGCGTTGACTGAACGCAAACTTTCATGCCGCGCCACGGTGGTGTTGGAAATGATAAGGCCGTCCAGGGTTCCGTCCAGGGCGACGGCGGCGATATCAGCCAGATCCTCCCAGGCCAGATCCGGGGCAATCTTCAAAAGCAGGGGCGGCGCGTTGATGGGCATGGCCTTGGTCAAAGCGGCGCGGGTACGCCCGACCAGGGATTCCAACTGATCGCGCCCTTGCAATGCCCGCAAGCCGGGGGTGTTAGGCGAAGACACGTTGATAACCAGATAGTCGGACAGGGGGGCCAGTTTGGCAGCGCCAATTTCATAATCGGCAGCAGCGTCCTCGGTATCCTTGTTCTTGCCCAGATTGGCGCCGACCACGCCGACCCGATCGCGGGCGGCCAGCCGGGCGGCGGCAACGTCGACACCTTCATTGTTGAAGCCCATGCGGTTGATGATCGCCTCGTCCTCGGGCAGACGGAACATCCGAGGCTTGGGATTGCCCGGCTGCGGCCTGGGCGTCACCGAACCGATCTCCACGAAACCGAAGCCCTGGCTCAACATGGCGTCGGGGACTTCGGCATTCTTATCGAACCCAGCGGCCAGCCCGATGGGATTGGCGAAGTCGCGGCCCCACAGAGTCATCTTGAGGGCGGCGGGATCGAAGCGAGGCTGGTTGGGAACCAATCCGCTCTTCAGGACCCGGATGGTCATGCCATGCGCGGTTTCCGCATCAAGCAGACGGACCAGGGGGCCGATTAAGCTGTAATAGTCCAACATTCAGTCCTCAATCTTGGGAAACACGTGCCGCCCCGTCTTTGTATCCAGCGGCAGATCGACAACCCATTTCACAGCATCCAACGGGAGTGCCCCATAAAGATGGGGAAACAAGGCGCCCGCGCGTGACGCTTCCCACTTCAAGGCCGAGCCAAGCCGGGCAGAGTCGACCGCCACAAGAACCAGGCCGTCTTGCCCGGCACGATGCTTCGCGACACTTTCCATCAATTGATTGGTCGCTGAAAAGTGAATAAAGCCATCGGCTGCATCTTGTGTTGAGCCGTCATAGCGCCCCAGTGCCGTGGCAATCAGCCACTCGGAGTGGCGGCAAACATGATAGATGGGCGGGAAACCGGTCATGGTGGCGGACCATACAAGATGACGAGAGCAAAGGCCAGACACCGCCTTTTCCGTTGTTTAAAATACGCAAACTCACATAAGATTGCATATGGCTGCTTTGTGGATTCAGGCGCAAGCTTGCGGAGGATTTTTTTGAATCATCGGCAATCAATGTTTGCGACAAGACCCTGCATGGATGTAGGTATAACTACGACCGGCAACAGCCCGGTGGGGGACATATGAAGATACTGATCGCCGATGACCATGAGTTGTTTCGTGACGGGCTACGGCACGTCCTTGACCAGTTTGAAGGCCCGCCGACGGTTATCGAGGCCGCAGACTTCCCACAGGCACTCGCCATCGTTCAAAGCGACAAGGATATCGGCATTGTCTTGATGGATTTGTCCATGCCCGGCATGGCCTGGACCGATGGCTTGGCCAAAATGAAAGAGCTGCTGCCGAAATCCGTTCCGGTGATTATCCTGTCCGCCTCCGATGATCGCCGCCACGTATTGCAGGCCGTCAATATGGGGGCCTCAGGCTTTATCCCGAAGACCTCGTCCAGCCGGGTTATGCTGTC
>JAYTWE010000169.1:0-3578 GCA_043744055.1 Magnetospirillum sp. | reverse complement strand
CGATCCCAGGGCCAAGATATTTTAGGGCGTTTTCAATTGCATTGAATCACGCTCTCTAGCCCGAGCGAGGGCGCCGCATGACGCCGAACCAGTAATCCTGGATGCCGTGGATGGACGAGAATAGCGCGTCCACATCCACCGGCTTGCTGACATAGCCGGATGCTCCAGCCTGATAGGCGTTGGCGACGTCGCGTTCCGCCTCTGATGTGCTCAATATCACCACGGGGATATGGCGGAGCGATGGGACGGCCTTGACCTCGATCAGGACCTCAATTCCGTTCATTCTCGGCATATTGATGTCGAGAAGCATAAGGTCCGGTAGTCGGGCATTGGCGTTATGAGACGTGTGAAGCTTCGCCATGATGTCGATGCCATCCCAGACATGATCCACCACACAAGGGAAGTTGCCATCGGCGATGGCGGCCTTCACCAGATTGGCGTCGCCGGGATCATCCTCTGCCAGGAGGATCAAGAAGTTTTGGACCGTGCCATCCATGGCTGTCGTGTAAGCCTTTTGAAACGTGACGAAAATCAAGTTATTGTGACATTATCATTCTATTGATATATGGGTCCATAGCCTTCGCCATACAAGAATGCCGAGAGGGTGAACTGAAGGCTTGACGCCGCTTTGCCCGCTGGGGCAGTGTTGAGACATGATGATGAGAATTGCAACTGCCTTGCTGCTGCTAACCCGCCCGGTGTCGTAAGGACGATACCGGGATTTCGTGCGTTTCAGTGGTTTCAGGTCAGGTTTGCTTCGATGTCATCACTCTCCCTCACTGTTTTCGGTTTGCTGCTATCGCTGCGACTAACCTGCGGTCGTCGGGCCTGATCCGCATGGCCGCCCGACGGCCGCAAGTCGCGCCGCGCATTCCCCAAGAACGCAATAATTTCATCAGGAGGACGAGGCCATGATGCCCGCCGCCCAAAGCAAGTACAAAGCCTATGCCACCGTCCGCCCCACTCAACGGACCTGGCCCGATGCCCGGATCGAACAGCCTCCCATGTGGTGCAGCGTCGATCTGCGCGATGGCAATCAGGCGTTGATCGACCCCATGGGGACCGAGCGCAAGATGCGCATGTGGGCCACTTTGGTGGAGATGGGATTCAAGGAAATCGAGGTCGGCTTTCCCGCCGCTTCGCAGACCGATTTCGACTTCATCAGGACTTTGATCGAGGGCGGGCACATTCCCGACGACGTGACCATCCAGGTGCTGGTTCAGTCGCGAGAAGAGTTGATCCGACGGACTTTCGATGCCCTGGTCGGGGCCAAGCGCTGCATTGTCCATATGTATAATTCCACATCGGAAGCCCAGCGCCGGATCGTGTTCGGTATTGACCGCAAGGGCTGCATTGATCTTGCCCTTGCCGGAATCCGGCTGATCCGTGAGCTTTCCGCCGCCCGGAGCGAGGGCGAGGTCATGCTTCAGTATTCGCCCGAGAGCTTCACCGGCACCGAGCCGGATTTTGCGGTGGAGATCGTCGAGGCGGTGGCGGCCGAGTGGGGGGCGACGGCAAGCCGCCGCTTGATCTGCAACCTTCCCGCCACGGTGGAGATGTCCACTCCCAATCTTTACGCCGATGTCATCGAATGGTTCTGCACTACGGTTAAGAATCGTGATGCGCTGATCGTCTCGGTTCATCCTCACAATGATCGGGGGACCGGCGTGGCGGCGGCGGAGCTTGCGGTCATGGCCGGGGCTGACCGGGTCGAGGGCACCTTGTTCGGCAATGGCGAGCGCACTGGTAATGTGGATGTGGTGACTCTGGCCCTGAACCTTTACACCCAGGGCGTCGAGCCTGGCCTTGATCTGTCGGATATCGATTCCATCCGCCGAGCCGCCGAGCACTGCACCGGGCTTCCGGTTCATCCCCGTCATCCCTATGCGGGCGATTTGGTCTATACCGCCTTTTCCGGCTCCCATCAGGACGCTATTAAAAAGGGGTTCGTGGCGCGTAAAAACGCCAATGACCCCATCTGGGAGGTTCCCTATCTTCCCATTGATCCGGCCGATGTGGGGCGCAGCTATGAAGCGGTGATCCGCATTAACAGCCAATCGGGAAAGGGCGGCATCGCCGCCGTGCTGGAGCGCGATCACGGGCTTGAACTTCCTCGTCCGCTTCAGGTCGAGTTTGCCAAAGTGGTTCAGGCCGTGGCTGACAAGACGGGGCGTGAACTGGATTCCGGCGAGATTATGGCGGCCTTCTCCAAGACCTATTTCAAGGATTGGCCGTTGGAACTGGTGGATTACGAGACCCATCCCCAGGGGCGTGGCACCGCTCGGCGCATCTTGGTCGCCACCATGCGCCAAAGGGGGGTGGAAAAGCGGATCGAAGGCCAAGGCAATGGCCCGCTCGACGCTTTTATTCATGCGCTGGAGGTTGGCTTCGGGCTTAAGGCCAAGGTCCGGGACTACCACGAACACGCCATTGGTTCTGGCTCGGAAGCTCAGGCGGCTTGTTATGTGGAGATTGCCAGCCCCAACGGAGCCTCTGTTCACGGCGCAGCCATTGACCCCGGCATCACCATGGCCTCGCTGAAAGCGGTGGTCAGCGCCCTTAATCGGATGGAGTAGGCGGCTCTCTTCGTCAGAGTGGGTTGGGGAAATTTGGACGGGATGTTACCCTGAAAGCATCAAGGAGTTAGGCTGCGTAGCCTAACTCCTTGAAAACTTGGTGGAGCCGAGCGGGATCGAACCGCTGACCTCCTCATTGCGAATGGTGAGGTGTTGGGTTTTCCGGTGCTTCCGCAGTGATTCCGCAGAAGAAGGGAGCGTCATCGTGCCGAAGCTGACCAAGCGCCTTGTGGATGCGGCCAAGCCCGATGGGCGGGACTATTTCCTGTGGGATGGTGCCGACCCGCAAGCGGAGAAGCAGGAAAAGCTGAAGGCGGAGACGCTTGCCGAGCTTGCCGAACTCTATCTGGGACCGGATGGTCGCGCTGCCCGACCGAAGAATGTAGCGCGGCGGGCGATTTTGGACGAATCGGCATCTGATTTTGGACGAGATGAGCCCGCTCATCCGGCACAATTTAGCCCCTTTCCGCCACCCATGATCAGCACCTCCCCGACCGTTCCCCGGCTCTCGACCTTGCGGCTCACGCTGTAGCTGGTCTGGACCGCCTCGATCTCGAAGGCCCCGAAGATTTTACGGATCGCCGGACGGTCATTTAACGACATGATGAAGCGGCCTTGAATGCCCTCTAACTGAGCGGCCAAACGCTCGAAATCGGCCCGCTCGAACATGGCCTTGCCGTAATCGCCCTCGCAGCCCCAATAGGGTGGATCGAGGTAAAACAGGGTCTCGGGCCGGTCATAGCGGGTGATGAACTCACCATAGGGCAGACACTCGATCACCACCCCGGAAAGGCGGGTATGGAGGTCTTCCAACATCGGCCCCAGCTTGGTGATGTCAAACCGAGCGGGAGTGGCTGGGGAGACGCCAAAGTTGCGGCCCGACACCTTCCCGCCGAAGGCGGTGCGCTGGAGGTAGAGGAATCGAGCGGCCCGCTCCAGGTCCGTCAGGGTGGTGGGGTCGGTGGCCACCAGCCGCTCAAATTCCGCCCTGGTGGTGAGTTG
>JAYTWE010000168.1:0-4543 GCA_043744055.1 Magnetospirillum sp. | reverse complement strand
TTCAGCCTCACCGAGCGATAGGTGTCGCCGTGGCCGTCATTGACCTTGACCACGAAATTGTCGGCCCCGATATAGCCCGAGGTCGGGGTATAGGCGAAGCTGCCATCGGCGTTCATGGTCAAGGTTCCGTGCAGCGGCGAGGCCTCGACCCCATAGGTCAGGCTTGCGCCGGTGCTGTCGCTGGCCAGAACCATGCCGTGATAGGAGGTGCCGCGATCGAGCTCGACCACCTCGCGTGACGTCGGAATGCCGCTATCGACCAGCGAGACGGCTCCGCTGACCGTGCCGTTATGGGCTCCGGTCGAGGCGTCATAGACAGTAGTGCCGCTGACATTGTCGAGACGCCACAGCCCGGTCAACCCGCCGGGATTACCGTCCAGCGGCGAATCCTTGGCGGCGACGATCTCGGTCTGGCTGCGGGCGTAATTCCAAGCCCTGACATCGGCCATGTCGCCGACCAGACCGCCGGCGCCATAACTCACGCTGGCGGCCCCGAGACGGGCGACGCCGCTGCCAATGTTGAGCCCGGTCCAAAAGCCTCCTGAATCCCCCGCATTGACGCCGTCCACATAAAGCGTGGCAACGCCAGAATGGAAGCTCAGCGCCAAATGATGCCAAATTCCATCGGAACCCACACTGGCATAGATGGGGTGGCTGACATCGGCGAACAGACTGGCCACGAACACGCCGCCCGCGCTAATGCCGAGATTGATCCCACTGGCGGCGGCTCCGCTGGAGTTGCCGATCTGCATTATCGTCTGGTTGACGCCTCCGGGCTGCGGGCGGACCCAGGTTTCCCAGGTAAAGTCGCCGGTCCCGGTCGCCAGGGCCGTAGACGCGGCTGCGTCGATGTAACTGGCACCGTTCAAATGCATGGCGCGGAACGGAGTCCCGCTCACCGTAGCGCCGTGCAGGGTCAAGCCATGGTCATTGCCCGAGGCATCGGAGGTTCCGTTCCCCTTCCAATCCGCGATCAAGCCCTGATCGTCGGTGACCTTGTTCAGATACATATCGGCGGCAATGTCGTCCATGCCGCGCCCTTCGGTCCACAGGCGCACCCCCGCCATCTGTCCGTGGAAGGTGGTGGCGGAGTCGATGGTTCCCGCGCTGGCCCCGGTCCGAGCCCCGACCGTCAGATCAAAGCTGTTGGTAAGGTCCAGGGGCGGGCCTTCCACCGCCTGAACGATCTTACCGTTGACCATCAGCAGATAGGTGTCTTCCGAGCGGCTGATGGCGATATGGCTCCAATCCCCCGCCGTCAGGGTGGTGGGGGCACTGACCGTGAAGGCCCCCAGATGGAAGACCACCAAGCCATTGACCAGTTCCAACGACATCCCCGAATTGGCGGTGGAATCCTTGGACACCACCATCTGGGTGCCGGTCAGATTGGCGGGATTGACCCAGGCCTCGATGGCGAAATCACCACTGCCCACATTGAAGATATTGCCCGCGCTGGCCCACTGCCCGCCCGCGAAGGTAAGCGCACTGTTCTGAGACCCGCCGCCAACCACGTCGGCATGCTGAGTATTGGTCCAAGTCGTGGTCCCGGCATAGGTGCCATTATGTGCGCCAGCGGTCAGATCATAGGCGGTGGTTCCCGCACCCTCATCCAGCTTCCAATAGCCCAGCAGACCAGCCGCATTCCCGGCCACCGGACTGTTCATCGCATTCTGAATCTCGGCCGAGGACAAGGCCTTGTTCCAGATGCTGGTCTCGGCCATATCGCCCACAAGCCTGGAGGCAGGATCATATTCATTCCCGCCAAAAGCGGCGTAATCCGCCGTAATATTCGGGATCGTAGTGCTGCCACCACCGTCGGCCTTGCCATCGACGTAGAACGTCACATTGCCATTGCCGTCATAGACCACGGCAACCTGATGCCATGCACCATCGGCAACCGATGTCGTTCCGCTGGGACCGACGTGACTATTCCAGTCCAGATGAAGAAGACCGTCGCCCACGTAAAATGCAGAAGCAATGGGGGCGGTCCCGTAGCCATGACCGATATCGATCAGCTCCTGGTGACCGGTGGAGGTGGATGTCCGCACCCAGGCCATATAAGTGAAAGCACTGCTTCCAGTGCCAAGACCGGTCTGATTGCCCAGAATCAAGGCACTGCTGCCATCGAAATGGGCGGCCTGCACCGGTGGCGCGGCCAGTTGGGCATTACCGCCCAACACCATGTCGGAATAGCTGTTTCCAGCCAAATTCTCGACCGACGACCCTATCTCGTTGAAGGTCCAATGCCCGACCAGATTCCCGGTCTGAGTATTGTCAGAGGAATGACCGATCTGACTGGGCGACAGCGCCGTATTGTAAAGCTTCACATTGTCGATAGAGGCAATCAGCGAATCGTTGGCGGTGCTTTGCCCGATGATCAATGTCGACAGATTGGTCACCAGATTGGCCCCAACCAGATAGGACCCAACCGTGACGCCATCCAGGTAGAAGGTTGCATTGCTACCGTCATAGGTGATGGCGGCATGGTGCCAGCTTCCCAGCGAGAGGCTGGTCGAGGCGTGCGAAATATCGCTGACCCTCATGGTCAGATAGCCGTCATTATTGGCCGTGACCGCAAGAAGAGGCGTGCCGCCCCAGCTCTTCAAAGTCACCAGCGATTCATAAGCGGAAACGTGGGAAGGCATCATGAAGTCGAATTCGATGCTGGCCTTATTGCCCGCGAAATCATTGGAATTCAACTGAGCGGTCGCGGCCGGGCCACTGCCATTGACGTTCAGCACGCCGGTCCGCTCGGTAACGCCCAGCACCGTGGTGGTGTCGGTGACATTGACGGTAAAGGTCTTGGTGGAGGTCGCAATCCCATCATTGACCGAAACGCTGAAGCTGTCCGAACCGTAAAACCCCGCATTGGGCTGGTAGCGGAACTGCCCGTACATATCCACGCTCAGAGTGCCACTATGCGGCAATGCCCCGGCGATGGTGCCATATGTCAAGACATCGCCGTCCTGGTCGGTAGCCATGATCTGACCATTGAGCGGGACGCCTTCCCGTGTGGTCAGGCTAGCCACGGCTGCGGCCGGAGCCGTATCCATGGATTGGACGATGCCCGCGGAAAGACTGGGAGCGCCATGCAGACCGGTGGCGTCGTAGACGAATCCTCCGGCCGAAATCCAGTCGCCCACCAGATTGGCTTCGGTCCCGGTAAGCCCCCGATTCATATTCCCGGCGATTTCGGATGCGGTGCGGATATCATCCCACACCCGCACATCAGAGATGTCTCCGGTGAACTTGCTCCCACCGTCCGGGCTTACGCCGATGACGGCGGCCCCCGTTATATTATGCGTTGATCCAAGCGAAGAAGTCCCATCGGCGCGACCATCCACGTAATACTGAATGTTTCCATCCGAAGCCACCGTCGCCGCCACATGGTGCCATTCTCCATCATTGACCGAGGTGTTTCCCGAACTGCCTGCCCCCAGAATCCTCAGCAAACCGGCGCCATCCATAAGCATGGAAAGAGCCTGATCGCCAACGTTGTTACCGACCGAGAAGATACTTTGCAGTACACCCGTATGTGATGTCCGAATCCAAGCTTCGAAGGTCACGGGACCCGTTCCCTGCGCAATGCCCGAACCAAGGCCTACCGAGGCGGTTCCGTCGAAATGTAATCCCTCCACCGGCGGCGCGACCAGATGCGCACTGCCCGACAAGGTCAGCTGATGGTTACCGGTAACATCCGCCAGTGGGGAACCGCCATTGGCCGCGTCGAAGGTCCAGGCTCCCACCAGGCCGGTCTCGGTGCCGCTGACGGGCTTCACCGCCTCGGAGATCAGCTGATCCGAAGTGTGCGCCACATTCCATACCCGCACATTGTCGATCATGCCGTCCAGAATCTGACTGCCCCCGGAAGAGCCGCCGATGGACAACTTGCTGAAGTCCAGCGGCATGCCAGGCAAGTTCATGGTGGTGGCCACCGCACCATCAAGAACGATAGTGGCGGAGAAAGTGGTTCCATTGGCGTCGGCACTGTAGGAAAGCCCTACATGGTGCCAGGTATCCGGGGTCAGAGACACAGAGGTTACATGTGGGTCGCTACCAGTCCCATTGATGATGGAGAGCATGCCGCTGGGCTCTACCCGCAAAATCAGATACCGGGAGCCACTGCTGGACTCCAGATTCAACAGGTATTGGTGATTGCCAATGTTTGCCAGATTGACGTCACATTCCAGGGTAACCTGCCCCGCCGCGAACTGACCCGAGGCAAACTGGCCCGATGCGGTACCGGTGCTCCCCATGACCAGGGCGGAGGTCCGCACCGCCATGCCTTCCACAACCGGGGCGGCGTTGGATTGGGTGACGGTGATGCCGGTGATGTCCGATGCCAGGGGAGCCGTGGTTACTCCACTCAAAGAGACTACGGTGCCGCCCATGGCTCCGCCCTTGAAGACCAACCAGCCGTCGGTGCCATTGGTCAGGAACGCTATATTGGAGCCGGTCAGGCTGTTCAGAGCGGTGATGGAAGTCGCCAGATCAAGGTTCCAGGTCGCATGAGGCAAATACGTCACCCCCGCCCCCGCCGCCG
>JAYTWE010000167.1:0-4193 GCA_043744055.1 Magnetospirillum sp. | reverse complement strand
AGTTCCCGTTTCGCCATCCATAGCTGGCCTCCTGCCCCAGCAAGAATCTTGAATCACATCGGAGCCAGTTTGGGAATCCTTATTGTCAACAGAACCTAGCTTGGACGAATAAAGAGTTGGCCCTGCCTTCCGGTTGGAATTCTACATGTCCGCTATCTACTATCTTGGATTTCTCGGACAGCCTGCTGACCACGTCGAAGCCAAGCTGCGTGAAACGCTTGGCCGCATGGTGGGGGAATTCGCCCTGACCCTCGGTGTCGAGGTCGGTTTGTCGGGGGCCGCATTCACCCCGAAGCCGGGTATGGCTGCAGCAGCCCTGTACTTTGGGTTTCCTGGGGCAAAGGACACGCCGGAGCTAACCCGGCTGGTGCGCCAGGAAGTTCCCATCATTCCTGTGGTGTCCGGCCTTACGCAATTCGGCGTAGAAACCCCGCCCGGCCTCCGTCATCTGAATGGTCTCGACTTGGACAGCCAAGATGAGGATTGCACTGGCTTGGCGGCGGCCTTACTGGAATGCGTGGGGCTGCTGCCCCGTCGGCGACGGGTTTTCGTCAGCTATCGGCGCACGGAGTCGCGGATGGCCGCGGTGCAGCTGTTCGAGGAGTTGAGCGCGCGCAAGTTCGACGTATTCCTGGACACCCACGATGTCCTGGCTGGCAAGAAGTTCCAGGAGGAGCTGTGGCACCGGCTGTCGGACTCGGACGTGGTGGTGATGCTCCATACGCCAGACTACTTCACCAGCTCATGGACGGCCCAGGAATTTTTCCGGGCGCTGGGCAAGCGCATCAGCATCCTGCGCGTCGAATGGCCTGCGACGATGGTTGCGCCGAAGGTCGCCACGGCTACCGCCACCGCCATGAAGCTGGCTGCCCACGATCTGACGATGACCGGCGAATTGTCCTCGGACGCCCTGACCGCCATCTGCTCCCAGGTTGAGTCGGTGCGAAGCAAAAGTATAGCGATCCGCCAAACGTACCTTGCGGGCTGGATCAAGAGCGAGGTCGAGGCCATCCAAGGTGTCGTGGAAGGGGTCGGCCCCATCGCTCCACTGTTATCCGCCTCAGTGGCGGCACCAAGGTTCTGGCCTTCACCAGCCTGGGCATTCCCACCGCTGAATGCCTACATCAAGCCGCCATCAATTCGGAGGACGGCGTCAACGGCGCCCATGCGCTTGTATACGACACCAAGGGCTGCCCGCCACGGGTCCTTGAGCATCTCAAATGGCTGGGTGCCCATATCCCCGTTGTACGTTGCATCGCTGCCCACGAGCTTAACTGGGTGCTTCCTGATTGGGAGGCTCCCACGCAATGAACGCCATCTTTCTGTCGGCCAGCGTACCGGAGCCCGGTCGCGGGGACTACCATGAAACGACCGATGTGACCTTGATCCAGTTCGCGGTCTCAGCGCTGGTGACCGTGGCCCTGGGGCGGCGCCTTATTGTGTGGGGCGGCCATCCCGGCATTACGCCCGTTATCCGTGCCGCCGCCGAGGATCTCGGCGTCGATTATTCCGCCTGGGTGAGACTGTACCAGAGCCACTACTTCGATGGGAAATTCCCGGATGACAACAAGGCGTTTGGGAACGTCACCTACACCGACGGCGTGGCTGACGACAAGGCGGCGAGCCTAGCTCTGATGCGCCGAGAGATGATCGGAGCCTACGACTACGGGGCCGCCGTGCTGATCGGCGGCATGGACGGCACGGAAGCCGAGGTGGAGATGTTTGCCGAACTCCATACGAAGGCCCCAATCATCAGTGTGGCCTCTACCGGCGGCGCCGCCCTGAAGGTCCACGAGAAGCTGCATACGCTCGATGACGCGACAGCCATGTCGCTGGACTACCTCGGCCTGTTCTACCGGAGCCTAAAAATCAATCCGCGGGACAAACGCTGCGACAGTAGCGTCGGGACCGGCGGCAGCTCTTCCACTTCCTGACTAGGATTTCCCATGGCCCGTCGATGCTTCTTCAGCTTTCACTATGTTCCCGACAACTGGCGCGCAAGCCAAGTCAGGCAAATTGGCGCAATCGAAGGCAATCAAGCCGTCTCCGATAATTCGTGGGAAACCATCAAGAAGGGCGGAGATACGGCCATCAAAAAATGGATTGCCGAGCAAATGGAACGGCGCACATACGCGATTGTACTGGTTAGGTCAGATACGGCAAACCGAAAGTGGATAAACTATGAAATAATAAAGGCATGGGACGGCGGACTTGGGGTCGTTGGAATTAATATTCATGGGCCAAAAAATTCAGATGGTAATATTGCAGAAAAAGGAAACAATCCATTCGATTATGTAACGCGCGGAAATTCAGGAAAAAAACTATCATCAATAGTAAAATGCTACAGTCCTCAAGGGACTAATAGCAAAGACAGGTACGACTGGATTAAAGAGCATATTTCGAATGCAGTCGAGGAAGCCATCAAAATACGCTCAGAAAATTGATTCTCCGTCCAGGAACACCCGTCTCTGTTCCTCCCATTCCACCGGAAACGGCTCCAGCAAAGCCCGCACGGTGAGCTTCTCGGGCTGCCGCCCAGCGAGAATCGCCTCGACGATATCGGGGGCCAGCAGCGTCAGGCGGAGGATTCGGCTGGCGAAGGCGTAGTCGACGCGTTCGGCTTTGGCCAGTTCGTTGACGGAGGCATGGCGACCGGATTCCAGCAGGCGCCACCAACGGAAGGCGCGGGCGAGTGACCGGACAATCGGGCTATCGACGGAAACCCGTGTCTCGGGATTGTAGAGGCTGCCGTCGGGCAGGACGATGCGCTTGCGCCCGCCGATGCGGCGGAAGGTCATGGGGACGAAGACGGTGGTCATGCTGCGGCCCTCCGTCCCTTGGCCGGTTTCAGTTCCCCGGCCAGTTGGGCCAGCCCCTCGGCGCTCCGCTCCGGGCGCGGGATGACCACTGTGGTGATATTCATCCTGGTGCCGCAGGTGTCGTTGCGAAAGCGACTGGACGTCAACGCCGCCGCCGAGCGGTGGGCTTCGGCGCTGCCGGAGCTGATCGTCAGGAATTGGCGGAATTAGGGTTCGTATCCGGCGGCATCCCGGCCACGCTATAGCTGGTGCGTTTGCTGCCGCCCGGATTGCGGACCAGAATGCCTCGATCCAGAAGGTCATTGATGTCGCGTTGGGCGGTGTCGACCGAGCATTTGCCGATGGCGGCCCACTTCTTGGCGGAAAGGTTGCCCTCGAATCCGTCCATGAAGCGATTGAGGACGGCCTTCTGTCGGGCCGACATCGCCTCGGAGGTGAAGCGTCGCCAGAATTCGGCTTTGCCCAGCACGCCCTGGGCCGCCACTTCGGCAGCATCGATCGCCCGGCCATAGCATTGGACGAACCAGGACAGCCACGCGGTGATGTCGAGGCTGCCGCGTTGGGTCCGCTCCAGGATTTCGTAGTAATGGCTGCGTTCCCGCTGGATCTGGGCCGACATGCTGTAGAAGCGCTGGCCAGTGCCCTCCATCTGGGCCAGGGCGAGATCGGCGATGGTGCGGGCAATGCGGCCATTGCCGTCGTCGAACGGGTGGATTGTCACGAACCACAGATGGGCGATGGCGCTCCGTAACAGGCCGTCCATGGCCGGGGGCTGGTTGAACCATGCCAGAAACTGCTCAATTTCGCTCCCGACCCGGTTGGCCGGTGGAGCTTCATAATGGACCTTGGGGCGTTCAATCGGGCCGGAAACCACCTGCATCGGGCCGGCACTGTCAGTGCGCCAGTCACCAATAGTGATCTTGTGCAGCCCGGACCACCCGGTCGGGAAGAGCGCGGCATGCCAGCCGAAGAGGCGTTGCTGTGCCAGGGGGATCGCATGGTTGCGCAGGGCATCGAGCATCATCTCGACAATGCCGTCGATTTTGCGATCCGGGGGCAGCACGCTGCCGTCCGGCAGCCCTAACCGCCGGGCTACCGAAGAGCGGACGCTGGCCATATCCAGCCGTTCGCCCTCGATCTCCGAGGTCTTGATCACGTCTTCGGTGGTGGCCCGGAGTTCCGCCTCGCACTGAAGGTCGAAACCGAGGCGCTGCATCTGGCCGAGCAGATGCCCCTGCTTGTGGCGGGCTTCGGCCAGGGGCATCAGCAACGCTTGGGCATCCCAGCGGAATTGGGGCCAGTCGTCTTCTCTCCAGATGTACACGGCATTTCTCCGCAGAAGTTACGGAGAATATGGCGTCATTCGCCGCAGGC
>JAYTWE010000166.1:0-2579 GCA_043744055.1 Magnetospirillum sp. | reverse complement strand
AGTTCCCGTTTCGCCATCCATAGCTGGCCTCCTGCCCCAGCAAGAATCTTGAATCACATCGGAGCCAGTTTGGGAATCCTTATTGTCAACAGAACCTAGGGAGAAGGACCCCGTGATAACATCTAAATTGACGGTCATGACGTATCTGACACCAGCATCGCCAGCATCTCGCTTTATCTGCGATGTTGTTGAGGCGTACATCACAAAGGAACGGGAGGTGCAAGATTTAGCCTATTTCCTGCCCAAGCCGGAGCCATTTACAAAAAAGGCGTGGGCCGAGCGCAGCGAAAAAATGGAGGCCATCGATAAGAGGCGCAGAAAAATTCGGACGCAGATGGAAAACTACATCACGGCAAGAAACAAGCGCCACCAGCAACCGGCATGATGCCGGTCGAGAGCCGCCCGGCGGCCCGCACAGGCCCAATGGCGGTGGCGGGTAGTGTGGTGGCCGTGGGCGGTGCTGGGGGTGGTCGATGGGGCCTCGAATGGTGTCTGGGCGGAATTTCGGCGAGTGGTTTCGGTGCGGACTTGCATGATGCAAGTTCGTGGGAGGCTCAGCTTGAAATACGAACCCTTTGAGGCAGCATCTCGACATATTGGAGACCTTGTAGCTGGCGTGAGGTGCTGAATGTGGGGGTAACTTTTTACCCGCCCGCCAATATCCTGGTTCCATGATGAAGCACAAAGGCATCCACACCGGCACGAGCCGATGATCCACCAGGCCCCCCTATTCCCCTGATGCACACCACCGTCACGGCTGAACGGCTGAATGCTATCTATTCCCACTTGCGGTCTGGCGGCCTGATTTCAGGGCGTCATGACGCCAGAGCGTCGATGATGCGGCATTCAGCGACGGTCCCGGCGCAGCAGCGCGCCATCTCACGCAACGCATCCCGCAACCGCCCCAATTCCTCGATCTTGCGCTCGACCTCGGCCAGATGCGCCGCGGTCATGCGGTCGGCATCCTCGCACGGCAACTCTGGATGCTCGGCCAAACGCAACAGCGCCCGGATCGCCTCGATACTGAAGCCGAGATCGCGTCCCTTGCGGATGAAGGACAGCCGCCGCAGATGCGGGTCGCCGTATTGGCGGTAGCCCGCCGATGTCCGATCCGGCTCGGGCAGCAAACCGATGCGTTCGTAGTAGCGGATGGTCTCGATATTGACGCCGGTCGCCTTGCCGAGCGCCCCGATGCTGATCCCCGTACTCGTCTTCACCATGGCGCTTGACCCTGTAGCCGCTACAGGGGGCACGGTATCGGCAACCGGCAAAATCGTCCAGGACAACCATGAGCACCCAACACTCCCAGACGCCCTCCTGCGGCCACGACCACCATGGTCATGACCACGGTCACGGTCATGGTCATCATCACGGCCCCGCCAGCTACAACAGGGCCTTCGCCATCGGCGTGGCGCTGAATCTCGGTTTTGTCGTGGTGGAAGCCTTCTACGGCTTCGCGGCCCACTCGGTCGCGCTGCTGGCCGATGCCGGGCACAATCTGAGCGATGTACTCGGATTGCTACTGTCCTGGGCGGCGCTGTGGGCCACCAAACAGCAACCATCCCGGCGATGGACCTATGGCTTTGGACGCAGCTCGATCCTGGCCTCCTTGACCAACGCCGTCGTGCTGCTGATCGCGGTTGGCGCCATTGGCTGGGAAGCCGTTCAGCGGTTCAGCGCCCCCGAGGCGGTGGCGGAAGGGACCGTGATGTGGGTTGCCGCCATCGGCATTGTCATCAACGCAGGTACCGCCGCCATGTTCATGGCCGGAAGCAAGGACGACCTCAACATCAAGGGGGCTTTCCTGCACATGGCCGCCGATGCCGCCGTATCCCTGGGCGTGGTCATCGCCGCCTTCGTCATGGGGCGGACCGGCTGGCTGTGGCTCGACCCGGCGGTCAGTCTGGCCATCGTGGCGGTGATTGCGTTGGGAACCTGGGGATTGCTGCGGGATTCGTTCAATCTGGCCCTGGACGCGGTTCCGGCCAAGGTTGACCGCGACGCGGTCGAGGGATTCCTGACGTCCTTGCCGGGAGTCACCGGCGTCCACGACCTCCATATCTGGCCGCTCAGCACCACCAGCGTGGCGCTCACCGCTCATCTGGTGCAGCCGGACGCAACGGTCAATGATGATGCCCTGCACCAGCTGTCCGACGAATTGCACACTCGGTTCGGCATCGACCACGCCACCGTCCAGATCGAGCAGGGCGATGGCGAATGCCGCCTTGCCCCCGATCACGTCGTTTGAAAAAAGCCCGGCGTACCCCGCTGCCATTTGGCTCTGTTGGCCCAGCACGCTAAGCTGGGATGAGAGTGACGAGCACTGTCCGAGCGCGGCCGGACTGCGCAGAGGCATTGTGCCGTTTGGACTACCCCACAGCCATTACCGCCGGTAACACGCCCTCACTCCTCCTCCTTCGTCAGCCACACATCGGCGAACTCGGACGCCCGGCTCCTGGTATTGTCGTGGCCGTAATGGCGGTGGACCATCTCGGGACTGGTGCCGAGATCGAGCGCCACCAGCCGTTCATTCCCGCTGCCGCCCAAGTAGGCGCTTTGCCCACCAGCCCTACTTTTGC
>JAYTWE010000165.1:0-5486 GCA_043744055.1 Magnetospirillum sp. | reverse complement strand
CACGGCGCCGGTGGTGCCGGTGCCGAAGAAGGGGTCCAGCACCACATCGCCCGGCTTGGTAGAGGCCATGATGACCCGATAGAGCAGGGATTCCGGCTTTTGAGTCGGATGGGCTTTGCGGCCGCCGCCGTTCTTCAGCCGCTCGCCGCCGGTGCACAGCGGCAGCGTCCAATCGCTGCGCATCTGGAGATCATCGTTCAGCGACTTCATGGAATCATAGTTGAAGGTGTAACGCGCTTCCGCCGATTTGGCGCACCAGATCAGGGTCTCGTGGGCATTGGTGAAGCGGGTGCCCCGGAAATTGGGCATGGGATTGGTCTTGCGCCAGACAATGTCGTTCAGCATCCAGAACCCCAGGTCCTGAAGCGTAGCACCGACGCGGAAGATATTGTGGTAGCTGCCGATCACCCACAGCGCGCCGTCATCTTTCAAGATTCGTCGCGCCGATTTCAACCAGGCATGGGTGAAGGCGTCGTAGGCGGCGAAATCGCTGAAGCGATCCCACTCCTCGTCCACTCCATCCACCTTGGAATTGTTGGGACGCAAAAGCTCGCCCCCCAACTGAAGATTGTAGGGCGGGTCGGCGAACACAAGGTCCACCGACTTGGCGGGGAGCGAGTCCATCAATGCGATGCAGTCGCCCGTGAGGATGGTGTTCAATGGCAGGTTCATGAGACTCAATTTGAGTCAAACATGAGAGTCCGTCAAGAACCTATTGGAATCGCACGATTCATTGCCACAGGTTGTGGCTGGCCCCCCTGTCAGGACGGCATATATTGCGCCACGGGTGCGAAAGACCGCCGGTGATGAGGGGTGGGGCCAAGCCGTTTCAGCGCATCCAGGTGTTCGGCGGTGCCGTATCCGGCATTTCTTTCCCAGCCGTAACCGGGGTAAAGCATGGCCAGTTCGGTCATAAGCGCGTCGCGTCGCACCTTGGCCACCACCGAAGCGGCGGCAATGGAAAGGGATAGGGAATCGCCCTTGACCACGCAGCGTACCAGACAGGGAAGGTCGGGCGGCCGATTGCCGTCCACCAAGGCATGGTCGGCGGTACGGCCCAGGGCATCATAGGCCCGTCGCATGGCCAGCATGGTGGCTTGCAGAATATTGATCCGGTCGATTTCCTCGACACTGGCTTCACCGAACCCAATGAGGGCGGTTTGGGGCACCAGCTCCGCCAGCTCCTCACGCAGCCGCTTGGATAGGGCTTTGGAATCGTCCAGGCGGTCACGCAGACGTTGCGGCAGTTTATCCGGGTCAAGAATGACAGCGGCGGCGATCACCGGGCCGCAGAGGGGGCCGCGGCCGACTTCGTCGATGCCGCAGACGACGCCACCCAGTTGGGACTCAAGGCTGAGGTCCGGCATTATTCCCTCCCTTGCGTGACGTCAACAGCCGCGCCTTGCGGGCGGTTCGGGCCAGGGCGTTGGCTTCGTGCCCATAAAGCCCGCTCATCAATTCCCGGAAAGAATAGACCTTGGTCGCGGCCACCCGGTGCATGCGGCGCATGGTGAATAGCCAGAAGGGCGATAGAACCAGGGACAGAACGGTCACCGCCACCACAGCTTGGTTTCCTGGGTGGTGATGAGCTTGCCCGCCTTACCGGTCTCGGCCAGCAGAAACGAGAACTCGCCGATCTGGGCCAGGGCGACGCCCGCCAGAAACGCGCTGGGCCAATCTTGGCGCAACAGCCGCAGGGCGCTGATGTTCAGCGCCGTCTTGAACACGGTCACCAGCAGCAACAGCAGCAACACCGTCCCCAGATTCTTCCAGATGAAGGCGAAGTCCAGCAGCAGCCCGATGGAGAGGAAGAACACCATCAACAGCACGCTTTTTACCGGCTGGGCGCGCTTTAGCAAGATTTCGCTCTCGGCGGTGTTGCCAAGGATGACGCCGCCGATAAAGGCCCCATAGGCGGGCGACAGGTCCAGCATGCCCGACAGCGCCGCCGCGCCGAAGCACCAGGTCAGCGCCGCCAGGGTGGACAGGTCCACGTCATGGATTACGCGTGCGGTCAGGGGCAGATGGAGTCTGCGCCGTGACAGCAAAGCGAACAGGATGGCTAAGATCACCATGGACAACACGACGCGGGCGGCGTCCATGGGTTCGACGGTGCGGGTCTCCATGGCCTCCAGGATTAAGATCATGGGCACCACCGCCATATCCTGGGCGATCAGAATGGCCACGGTGGTGCGTCCCACCGGAGTATCCAGTTCATCCGAGCTTTCCAGCACCTTGATGACCACGGCGGTGGACGAGATGGCCACGGCGCAGCCCAGCACCACCGCCATCCCCAAGCTCCAGCCCATCAGATGGCGAAGCGCCAGGGCGGCTCCGACGCTTCCGGCGATCTGAAGCGCGGTGACGAACAGGGCGGTCTTCCATACCGCCATGAAACGGCGCAGATCCAGCCGCATCCCCACCACGAACAGCAGCATCAGCACCCCGAATTCCGCCAGGGTGGATATGGCGTCGCGGTTGGTCACCAGGGCAAGGCCCGACGGCCCCAGCACCACGCCAGCCAGGATATAGCCGACGATGGCCGGTTGGCGGAACCGGGTCATCAATCCGCCGCACAGCATGGCGGCCATGGCCACGATGGCTGCGGCGGTCAGTTCCGGGTGATGAATATCCATGGGGAGTCTCTTTAGCACATCCAAGCCAGGGGGTCTAAAGCCCGGATGTGGCGAGAGTATGGCGAGCGATGGAGGCGGCGGTAATTTCATCAGGATCGTCGATCTATCACGCTCCCTCTTCGCAGATTCTGTCTCTCGTGCTTAAATCCTAAGCAGGAGAGCAGGGAGGCTGCGGGTGAGCGAAGTCAAGACCGTTCGCGTCATTGTCGAAGGCCGGGTTCAGGGCGTGTGGTTTCGCGGCTGGACCATTGAACAGGCATCGGCTCGCGGTTTGGCGGGCTGGGTCCGCAATCGTTCCGACGGTTCGGTGGAAGCCGTGTTCCATGGACCAGTCGTCACCGTGGACGACATGGTCAAGGCTTGCCGTCATGGTCCTTCCGCCGCCGAAGTCAACCGCATTGCGGTGGAACCCTCGGTCGAGGCGGTCGGGCACGACTTTCATCAGCGTCCCACCGTATGAGCTCCCCTTTATCTCTATCCCGCCGTCACGTCCTAGCCGGAGTCGCCGCCATGACCATTGCCGCTAAAGCCGACGCCAAAACAGCGACCCGTCAATTTCCCAAGGACTTCCTCTGGGGCGCGTCCACCGCCGCCTATCAGATCGAAGGAGCCTATGACACCGATGGGCGGGGCATGACCATCTGGGACACTTTTACCGCCCAAGGAAAGATTCAAGACGGGTCCAGCGCCAAGGTCGCCTGCGACCATTATCACCGCTATCCCGAAGACATCGCGTTGATGAAGGCGGCGGGGTTCAACGCCTATCGTTTCTCGCTGGCCTGGCCGCGCATCGTCCCGGCCGGAACCGGAGCCATCAATGAAAAGGGGCTCGATTTCTACGACCGGCTGGTGGACAAAATTCTGGAAGCCCGTATCCGTCCCATGGCTTGCCTGTATCACTGGGACCTGCCGCAGCCTCTGGAAGATAAGGGCGGTTGGCAGGGGCGCGAGATTGTCGGCCCCTTCGCCGAATACGCCGCCATCGCGTCAAAGCGGCTGGGTGATCGGGTCAAGGACTGGTTCATGCTGAACGAGCCCAATGTGGTGGCCATCATCGGCTATGGCATTGGGGAGCATGCGCCGGGCTATCACCTGGGCGAAGACGGTATCTTGAAGGCGCTGCATCATCAAAATCTAGCGCAAGGAGCCGCCTTGCGCGCCATTCGCGCTGAATATCCCAAGGCGACCCTGGGTACGGTCATTAACTTGCAGCCTTGCCGCTCGCAAGACGATGATCCCAAGAACCAGGCTGCCGCCATCCGCTGGGATGCGGTGTGGAACCGGGTCCCCTTGGACGGGGTGATGCGCGGCGCCATTCCCGACGTGCTGGCGGAAAAGATGGCCCACATCGTTAAGCCGGGCGATCTGGAGGCCATCAAGTTCCCCATCGACCTGCTGGGGATCAACTACTATTCCCGCATGACCATGAAGCACGAGGAAGGCCGCCCCTTCGACGTGTTCTGGGGCGACGCCCATTGCGACCGCTGGACCGCCATGGCTTGGCCGGTGCAGCCCGATGGGCTTTATGATCTGCTGCGCGAGTTCAAGGAGCTTTACGGTAATCCGCCGGTATTCATCGCCGAGAACGGCGCGGCTTACGAGGATGTGGTTTCCCCCGATGGGCAGGTTCATGACGCTGATCGGGTCGCCTTCATCCGAGATCATGTCTCGGAAGTGGGACGCGCCTTGCAAGACGGCTGCAATGTGAAGGGGTATCTGGTGTGGTCTTTGTTGGACAATTTTGAATGGGCGTTCGGCCTGTCCAAGCGCTTCGGGATCATCCGGGTGGATTATGACACCCTGAAAAGAACGCCAAAGGATAGCTACAAATGGTTCGCCGAAGTCATCAAGACGGGGCGGGTATAGTTGGTTTGGCTCGAATCTATTGACTCCTCTGCCTGTCCATGCGAACGAAACATCCGGTCAAAGTTGTCCTGCTGAAGCAGGGATGATTTCGAGGTCGGCAGGAGGGTTTGTGTGATGGCGCGTGGTCTGGTCTCCTTTGCTGCCGCGGCGGCAGTTGTTTTTCTGGGGGCTTGCGCCACCTTGCCCGAGGATGCAGAAGAGCGGGCCGAGGCCGAGGCGGTCAACGATCCGCTGGAGCCGACCAACCGCGTCATTTTCGATATGAATATGTATCTGGACGGTGCCGTTATGGAACCGGTCGCCCAGGCTTATCGCGACAACACTCCCGATTGGTTCCGTCAGGCCGTGCACAACGTCCTCACCAATATAGAAGAGCCCTATGTGGCCGGGAACGATCTGTTACAGGGCAATCCCAAGGCTGCCGCCGATGCGTTGGGGCGTTTTCTGGTTAACTCCACCTTCGGTATGCTGGGCACCCAAGACGCCTTGGCCGAAAGCGGCGGGCCGAAGGCGCATAAGACCGATATCGGCGTGACCTTTGGTGCCTGGGGCTTCTCGGAAGGTCCTTATCTGATGCTGCCGTTCTTCGGGCCGTCCAATCTGCGCGACGGCGCCGGGCGGGTTGCCGATATCTGGGCACATCCGACGGGGGCGGTGATTTCCGCTCATGGGCTGGAAATCTTCAACTATATCCAGACCGGTTCCGAGGTGATGGACGGTCGGACTGAACTGCTGGACCCCTTGCGGGAATTGCGTCGAACCTCGCTGGATGAATACGCCGCCATCCGCAGCCTGTACCGCCAGACCCGTGACGCGGCCATTGTCGCCTCACACAATGGCCAGGTCCGTTCCGGTCATGATGCGCCACCCTCGGCGCCAAGTCCTGTGGCGGCTCCAACCGCCGTGCCCGGCCCGGCATCTTCTACCCCGCAGACCGGTGTCGGGCAAAAAGCTGACCCCGAAATCGTGCCCAGCGCTGTCGAG
>JAYTWE010000164.1:0-1971 GCA_043744055.1 Magnetospirillum sp. | reverse complement strand
TGTCATTCTCCATGGAGTGTCAATTCAATACAGTGAATGACACACACTTACGGCAAAACATAATTGCAATACCGCCAAAAAGAATACTGCGCCTCGCTGCAACAACAAATCAATTAAATAGTTTCAAACCAAAACGATTGAAGACTTCCATTCAATTTTAGTAACCTATCCTACAATTATATTATATATGCCGTCTTTGTCGCAAATACGACAAACTACCGAATAACAACATTTACACCACAGCGTCTATTCCATTCATATCCCAGAATAAATATGATGAATCCAACGACAAGCGTTCGTATTTGATCCAGCGTAGGCATGCAGGAATGATCAACAAGCCCCCGCACATGCGCATCGGAATAGATCTGGGCGGCACCAAGATCGAAGCAATCGCCCTTGCTCCCGATGGCCAAGTTCTAGCCAGAAACCGGATTGCTTCGGCCCGTGACAGCTATGACGGTACCATCCTTGCCATAAAATCCCTGGTGGATAGCCTTGAAAACAGCTTGGATTGCACCGGAACGGTCGGAATCGGAATTCCAGGCACCATTAGCCCCAAGACCGGATTAGTGAAGAATGCCAATTCAACATGGCTGATCGGTCGCCCGCTGGACCGCGATCTTGAAGCCGCCCTGAATCGCCCGGTAAGACTGGCCAACGATGCCGACTGCTTCGCTCTGTCCGAGGCTACCGATGGTGCCGGTGCAGGCTTCGCCAATGTGTTCGGCGTCATTCTCGGAACCGGTGTCGGCGGAGGTATCGTTATCAATGGCCATCTGGCGGCCGGCCCCAATGCCATCGCCGGAGAATGGGGCCACAATCCCCTCCCCTGGCCCGACGACCACGAACGACCAGGACCAAAATGTTATTGCGGCAGATATGGCTGCATCGAGACGTTTCTCTCCGGGCCAAGTCTTGCCCGCGACCACGGAACAGGCTATAGCGCGGAACAGATTGCCGCATGTGATGACATCTTGTCCTTGAATACCATCGCCCGCTATGAAAGCCGCTTGGCCCGAGCCTTAGCCTCGGCCATCAATATTCTCGACCCCCATGTGATTGTGCTGGGCGGCGGATTATCCAAAATGGACCGGCTTTATAAGTCCATTCCAGCACTTTGGGGGCGCTGGGTATTTTCTGATTCCGTCGAAACCCTTCTGCGCCCGCCTCAACATGGCGACTCTTCAGGAGTCAGAGGGGCAGCCTGGCTCTGGTGAATATGCACGAGCCCCTAGAACAAGAACTTTTCTTATTACAACAAGTGAAAACATCATCAGCGCACTGAGGAAATCGCTTATGATTTGATCGCCGTCAAGTTCGTGGCACACAATTCCCTCCACTCTGAATACCGATCATACGAAATAGTTTGGACTTACGATTCATGGATAGTAACCGGCAGAACCGTGGATCGGCAGGAACGGCCAGTACCGGGCATGGACTGAAGCCTGATGATTTGGCTGCCATGGGTCGGTTGCCGCTGTTTTGTGACCTGCCGCCATCGGCCCTAGCCGAAATCACGGTCGAAGCCAGCGTTACCAAATATCAACGTACCGATGTGATCTTCCATCAAGGCGATATCCCCACCGCCTTGCGCGTTGTGCTGGATGGGCAAGTCGGCCTGACCGGAACCGTCACCGATGGCGGCGAGACCATGGTTGAGATCCTTAAGGCAGGCGAGATGTTCATCGCCGCAGCCGTACTGACGGAAAAACCATACCTGATGAGCGCCGTGGCGCTTCAGACATCGCGTATTTTGTCCTTACCCGGAGAGCGCTTCCGCCGCGATGTCCGAGAACGCTCGGACCTCTCATTCCTGATGCTGACCTCAATGGCGAAACACTTCCGCCTATTGGTGCGCGAGGTTAAGGACCTGAAGCTGAAATCAGCGGCACAACGCCTTGCCCTTTACCTGCTGGGATTGACGGCCAAACGGGATGGATCGACCATTATACGCCTCCCCCACAGCAAGGG
>JAYTWE010000163.1:0-1720 GCA_043744055.1 Magnetospirillum sp. | reverse complement strand
GCCCGGCGCGGGATCGACGGCATTCATGGGTTCCATGATGAGGGCCGCCATCTCGCCGGGATGGTCTTTGAACAACTGACGGGCGGAATCCAGATTGTTGTAAGCGAAAGCATGGGTCAGAGCACCCACTGCCGCCGGCACCCCTTTGTTGCGGGTGGTGGATCCGATATACCAATCCTGCCAGCCATGATAGCCGCACACACCCACCCGATCACGACCGGTGAAAGCGCGGGCGAGGCGAATGGCGGCGCTGGTGGCGTCGGTGCCGTTCTTGCCGAAGCGCACCGACTCGGCGCAAGGAATCAGCTCCACCAAACGCTCGGCCAGCTCGGTCTCCAAACTGGTGGCAAGACTGAACGAGATGCCGTTGGTCAGCTGCGCCCGGATGGCGGCATCCACGTCGGCATCCTGATAGCCCAGCACCACCGGCAGCAAGCCGCAGACCATATCCACATAGGAATTGCCGTCCACGTCCCAGACCCGGCCTCCCAGACCATGAGTCAGCATCATGGGGGAATCGGCAGGGTATTGCAGACGGCTTTTCGAAAAGGTCTGGCTGCCCAGAGGGATCACGTTCTCCGCACGGACCAACAGGGCCGTGCTGGTGGCGGCACCGTTCCATGGCGGCAGGGGCTCCTTGGCCAAAGACTTGGCGAAGCCTTCATTCCGAGAGATCCGAGCATTGATAGCACGCAGATCCGGCTGGGCATCCAGTACCGTCAGGACATCCAGATAAGACGGCTTTTCCGGCAGATGCCCGACCACGGCGTCCAGAAATTTCAGATCGGCGGGCTCGTCCAGGGTCCAACGCTCCGCCCCAAGGCCGGGGAGCGGACAGACCAGACTGGCCTGGGGAAAGCGATGACGGCGGTCACGGATAAAGACGGTGACATGTTCACGGTCAGACGGTCGGGTGGCTTCGGCGGCGGCGGCATCCAGGGCGGCGCGGGTGAAAACTTCGCAATCCAGACCATCGGGCCAGGTGGCCGGGCTGGCATTGCTGGCATAGGCCACGCCGCACCGCTTCAGCAGAGCCAGAACCTCGCCGCAGACATGGGGGTCAAGCAAAGGACAGTCGGCGGTCAGCCGCATGACCAGATCAGCGTTTTCCGCCCGTGCCGCCTGAGCAAAGCGCTCCAACACGTCGTCCAGCGGACCGCGATGGCAGGTGATTCCCGCCGCTTCCGCCCAAGCGGCGATGGCATCGTCCTCCCCCTCGTGCGAGGTGGCGATCACTACTTTGTCCATGCCGGGAATGGCCGTGGCCGCCTGAACCACCCAATCCAGAACAGGGCGCCCTCCCAGGGGCAAAAGAACCTTACCCGGCAGACGGGTGGACGACAGGCGGGCCTGAATGATGGCGACAGCGGTCATGACGGTAATCCGGCAAGAGAGCGGGTTTCGATAACGCCTTCCAACACAGCCAGAGCCTCGCGGCCGCTGCAAACCGGCGCAGCTCCTTTGGTGGAGGCCAGGAAAGACGCCAGTTCCACCCGATAATCATCGGCATAACTACCGGGAAGGGTCAGGTCTACCCGGATCTCGCCGTCATTGCCTTGATGGCGGAAATGGCGAAGATCGAGATCCACGTGAATTTGCCCACCGGTTCCGGCCAAGTGGAAGCCTCGCATCCTGGGACGGGTGACATAGTCCACATGCACGGTGGAGGTAACCCCGCCGGGATGCTCCAAAATGGCATCAGCCATGTCCTCGGAGTCCA
>JAYTWE010000162.1:0-5833 GCA_043744055.1 Magnetospirillum sp. | reverse complement strand
ACATTGGCGACCACGGATGATTTGACCGGGACTTTGAACCGACGGGCTTTTTTCGCAGCGGCCGAACAAGAGATCGAACGCTCGGTCCGCTATGGCAATCCTGTGTCAGTCATCATGTTCGACGTCGATCATTTTAAGCAGGTTAATGATAAACACGGTCACGCCATCGGCGATCTGGCCCTGCGCGCCGTCACCGAGGCTTTGCGAGCGAATCTGCGGGACGTGGATGTTCTCGGCCGGATCGGCGGTGAGGAATTCGGGGTTTTGCTCCCCGAAACCGCCCTGGTGGGAGCCATGGACGTGGCAGAGCGATTGCGGGCGGCGGTGGCCGCGATCGCGATTGAGTTGGAAGATACCTCTTTTGTGCTACGACTGACCGCCAGCCTGGGCGTAGCCGAACGCGCGGTCGACGAGCTTAGCGTCGACCGCGTATTGGCACGCGCCGATTCCGCCCTTTACCGCTCCAAGGAGCACGGGCGTAACTGCATCTCAGCAGGATGAGCGAGTTTTAAACCGAAATATCCAGGTTGCGCCCCTTAGCGGGGTCGAGGGGCGGAGCTTGGCTGCTCTTCGCCTCTGACGCCTTCTCGGCCGCCTTCTCCGTGGCATCGTTGTCGTTGTCGCCATCGTTGCGAGCAACCGGAGCCGTCTGCCGGACGGGCTGAATCGGAGGAAGCGGTGGGGCTTTGTCGGAAATGGATGTCAATGACATATTCTGTCTCCTCATCGGGATGCACAATTCTGTGCAGACAGATCAGGATCGCTGATTCTTCGTAATTATTCAATCATTATGAACCGGGGTGTCCGGCCACATCGCCGCGGGCGATGGTCAAGGCCTTGATGAGGGCGTGGACCCGCATACCGGGCTTCAGCCCAAGCTGGGCTTGGGCCAGGGCGGTGATCTGAACCCAAAGAGGGGCGCCGCCACAAGACAGAACCACATCCACCAGGAATGAATCCGCAGGGGTTACCGAGCTTACCACTGCGGGTATCACATTGCGGATGCTGACCCGTTCCGGGGCTTCGATGGCGATGGCGATATCGCGGGCGTGAATGCGAACCCGGACAGCCGCGCCGATGGGAAGGTCTGTCCGGCTGACCAGCAAGGTCCCGCCCGCGAAAGACAGTCGGCTGATGCCATAGGCGGAATCGTGGCTGGCGATGGTGGCGCTCACCACGGCACCGGCTTCATAACGACCGGTCAGCGGGCGAAGGCTGGGGTCTGACATCAACTGTTCCAGCGGCCCCACCGCCGCCGCTCTGCCGCGATCCATCAAGACCAGGGTGTCGGCCAGCCGCAAAACCTCGTCCATGGCGTGGCTGACATACAAAATGGGGAGAGAAAATTGCCGGGACAGGTCAGCGATGAAGGGCAGCAGCTCTGCTTTGCGCGCCGAATCCAGCGAGGCCAAGGGCTCGTCCATCAGCAAGATACGAGGGCTGGCCAGCAAGGCGCGACCGATGGCGACGCGTTGCTTTTCGCCGCCGGATAAAAGGGCCGGGCGGCGAGTCAGCAGGTGACGGATTCCCAAGACATCGACCACCTGATCGAAGTCGATTTTCCGTTCGGCTTTCGGTAGACGGTTGCGGCCGAAGACTAGATTTCCTTCCACCGACAAATGGGGGAACAGGCGGTGCTCTTGGAAGACATAGCCCAGGCGGCGGTCTTCCGGGGCGAGATTGATTCCGGCCTCGGAATCGAACAGCACCTTGCCGTCAACCTCGATCCGGCCTTGATCCGGCCGCGTCAGTCCCGCCACCACATTGACCACCGAGGTCTTGCCCGAGCCGGATCGGCCATACAGAGCGGTGATGCCGGGACCTGCCGTCAGATCCACATCCAGCTGAAAGTCGCCTTGGCGGCGGCGGATGGCGAGAGTCAGCATGGCGTCACGCCTTCAACCGGGCTTGGACCCGACGCGATAGGGTTTCGGAGGCCAGCAAGGCGGCAAAGGCTACCACCACCGAAATGACGCAAAGTCGTAAAGCGGGGGCATCGCCGCCCGGTGTCTGGGTCAGGGCGTAAAGGGCGATGGGCAGGGTGCGGGTTTCTCCGGGAATATTGGAGACGAAGGTGATGGTGGCGCCGAATTCGGACAAGGATCGGGCGAAGGCCAGGATCACGCCGGTCAGTAGGCCCGGAGCCATCAGGGGCAGGGTCACCATGATAAAGGTACGGACGGGACCGCAGCCCAGCGTTCGTGCCGCTTGTTCCAGGCCGCGATCGACTCCTTCCAGGGATAGTCGGATGGCGCGGACCATCAAGGGAAAGGCAATGACCGCCGAGGCGATGGCGGCCCCCTTCCAGGTGAAGGCGATGGTGACGCCGAACCAGTCGTACAGCCAAGCCCCCACCACGCCGCGACGACCGAAGGTCACCAGTAGCCCATAGCCCACCACCACCGGCGGCAGGACCAGGGGAAGGTGGATCAGTCCGTCCAGCAGAGCCTTGCCGGGAAAGTCCCGCCGCGCCAGCAGCCAGGCGCAGCCCAGGCCGAAAGGAAGCGAGCCCGCCACCGCCCAGCCCGATACCAGCAAAGACAGGCGAAGCGCCTCGATCTCCAAAGGGGTCAGGCTGAACACGGCACTTTACCGCGATAAAATATCGCGCAGACGATCGGCCTGACGCGAATCGGGGGAGCGTTTGAATAAGATATCTTCCGGGGTGGGATTGCCGCCGTAATAAGCGGCGTTCCAGGTGTGACGCGGCAAGATGGCGGCTCCGTCCAGCGCCGCGCCGCCATACAGCCCCACCGCCTTGGAGAAGGTGTAGATATCAGCCCCGGCATTGGTGGTGGTGTTGGCCTCGGCTCCGGCTCCGATGGTGGCAACCGCGACGCCGGCTCCGGCTCCGGCCTTGAATTTGTTGTCCACCACGGCGGACAGGCCGCCATCGCTCATGATGACATAGACCGCTTCGGCGTCTTGCAAGCCGATCTGAAGGCCGATACTGCCCGCGGCGATGGAGTAGAAGGCGGGGCCGCTCCAGCGGCCATCCTTGCCCTTGGCCAGCAGAATGCCGGTTCCGTATTGAGCGCCCAGAATGAATCCACCCTTTACCAGATCGGGAATCACCAGCACGGCCTTGGCCCGTCCCAGCAGGTCGATCATGGTGGGGCCGAAATTGGGTTCGGCCCGCAGCCGTTCCACGGTGGTGACTGCTTTTCCCAACATCATGGTCTGGTCGGTCACCGGTTGAGCCTGAGCGCCAGCACACAGTGTCAGCGTCATCAGCATCGCCACGATCAGTGTCCGCATCTGTTCAGTCTCCGGTTCGTACTGTTTTCACATACCGCTTTTCCACATCCCCGGCCAGGGCGTCGAACAGGCGCACGCCAAAGCCGCTGGTGGTCTCCGGGCACAAAGGATCATCCTCGTCGGCGAATTCCTTTCCCGCCATGTCGATATGAGCCCAGGGTAAGCCTTCGGGAACAAAGCGGCTGAGAAAACGGGCGGCATCGTCATTGTCGGGCACGTCGCCCCAGGCGCAGTTTTTGATATCGGCGATGTCGGACTTCACATCTTCGTCACAAGATTCGGTCAGGGGCAGCCGCCACAAAGGCTCGGCCTCGGCCTTGGAATGTTTCAGCAGACGCTTGGCCAGCAGGTCGTCATTGGCGTAAAGACCGGCATGGGGATCGCCCAACACCTCTTCCACCGACCCGGTCAGGGTGGCGATATCGACCATGGCCGAAGGTTTCAGGGTTTCCGCCGCCCAGGCCAGGGCATCAGCCAGGACCAGACGGCCCTCGGCATCGGTATCGATCACTTCCACGGTCAGGCCGGAGAAGGATTTGACCACGTCGCCCGGTCGTTGGGCACGGCCTGACGGCATGTTCTCGGCCAGGGCCAGCACGCCGCAGACATGGCATCGGGCTTTGCGCCCGGCGATGGCGCGGATGGCTCCGATTACCGCCGCCGCGCCGCCCATGTCGCCCTTCATGGCGTCCATGTCCTCGTCGTCGAATTTGATGGAGATGCCGCCGGTATCGAAGGTGATGCCCTTGCCCACCAGCACCAGCGGGCGGCCCTCGGCGCCACGCCAGCGCAGCAGAACCAGCCGGGGGGGGCGGTCGCTGCCCATTCCCACGGCGGCTAACAGGTTGAGACCGGCTTTGGCGATAGCGGTTTCATCGAGAACCGTGACCTCGACCCCCAGGCTTTCCAGCTGCATGGCCCGGAGGACGAATTCCTGGGGGCCTAAGATATTGCCCGGCTCGTCGGTCAGGTCGCGGGCCAGGAAGACTCCCTGGGCCACCTGTTCGCGGTCGGCGTAAAGGGCGGCGGCGGCGGCGGGGTCGGCGGTGGTCACCATCACCTCTTCCAGCACCGGAAGAATATCGTCCTCGTCATCGGGATTGTATTTGGTTCGGTAGGTCTGCATCTGCCGATAGGATTTCAGCCGCAGACCATAGGCCAGTTCGGCCGCCTGTTCGGGCGGAAGGTCCAGCGCCACCATGGCCGAGATGCAGCGGCTGTCATGGAGTTCACCGAGGATGGCGCCGCCGATACGCCGCAATCGGGCGGTGTTCAGCTTCTTGGGTTTACCCAGGCCGACCACCACCATGGAGTCCAGCGGTGGAGCAGGAGCCAAGAACAGTTCCGTCTCTTCTTCCTCACCGTCGAAGCCCAGACGTTTCAAGGCCTTCTTCAGGCGGCCTTTTGGATCGGCGGCATCAAAGGCCTCGGTAGGCTTCCGCCCACGCCACAGCCCAAGGACGATGGTGCCCTTGAATGTGGCGGGGCGGAGACCGAAGGAGATGCGCACTTACTTTTTGTCTTCGTAGTAATCGGCGACCAGCCGGTCCAGCAGGCGCACGCCGAAAGCGGTGGCGCCCTTGGGGCAGGTGGCGGTGTCCTTCTTGCCCCAGGCCATTCCGGCGATGTCCAGATGAGCCCAGGCGACATCATTGGTAAAGCGCTTGAGGAACTGGGCGGCGGTGATGGACCCGCCCTCGCGGCCGCCCACATTCTTCATATCGGCGATGTCGGACTTGATCTGCTTGTCATAGGCCTCGCCCATGGGCAGCCGCCATAACTGCTCGCCCACTGCCTTGCCCGCCGCCGCGAGGCGGTCGGCCAGCTTGTCGTCGCTGGCGAACAGACCGCCATATTCGTGGCCGAGGGAAATGACGATGGCGCCGGTCAAGGTGGCCAGATCCACCATGAATTTCGGCTTGAAGCGGTCTTGAGTATACCACAGGGCATCGGCGAGGACGAGACGGCCCTCGGCATCGGTATTGATGACTTCGATGGTCTGGCCGGACATGGAGACCACCACGTCGCCGGGCCGTTGGGCGGTGCCCGACGGCATGTTCTCCACCAGTCCCACCACGCCGACCACATTGACCTTGGCCTTGCGCCCGGCGATGGCGGCCATGGCCCCGATGACTGCACCGGCTCCTGCCATATCCCACTTCATCTCTTCCATGCCGCCGGACGGCTTGATGGAGATGCCGCCGGAATCGAAGGTGACGCCCTTGCCGACAAAGGCCACCGGATCGGCCGATTTGTCGGCGGAGCCTTGCCAGCGCATGATAACCAGCTTGGATTCCCGCTCCGAGCCCTGGCCGACGCCAAGAAGCGAGCCCATACCCAGCTTCTTCATCTGCTTCTCGCCCAGGACCTCGACCTCGATTCCCAGGTCTTTCAGTCCTTCGGCCACGGCAGCCAGGCTTTCGGGGTGGATGATATTCGCGGGCTCGCTGACCACGTCGCGGGTCAGGAAGACGCCGTTGGCGATTTTTTCCAGCTTGGCATAGGCGCTTTTGGCATCAGTGGCTTCGGTGGTCATGATCGAAAGCTTCTTGAGGGAGGGTTTGTCCTCCTTCTT
>JAYTWE010000161.1:0-1973 GCA_043744055.1 Magnetospirillum sp. | reverse complement strand
CATGTTCCGGTCCAAGGCGGAGGGACGCAACACCTACCATTTCTACGTCGCCGAGATGGATGCCGAGGTCCAGGCCCGCAAGATCGTTGAGCGCGATATGCGCCTGGCCCTGGGGACCGACCAGTTACAGCTGCACTATCAGCCGCTGATCGAGTTGTCCTCGGGCCGTATCGTCGGCTGCGAGGCGCTGCTGCGCTGGCTCCACCCCACTCGGGGCTGGGTGCCGCCGGGTGAGTTCATCCCCATCATCGAGCGCACCGATCTGATCGCCCCGCTGGGCCGTTGGATCTTACACCGCGCCTGTCTTCAGGGCCGTGACTGGGTCAAGGATGGCCTGGAGCCCATGAAGATCGCCGTAAACCTGTCTCCGGCCCAGTTCAAGCAGACCCAAAGCGTACTCTCCATGGTCGCCGAAATTCTCGACCAGACCGGCATCACCGCCGATATGCTGCAACTGGAAATCACCGAAGGCATCGCCATGCAGAATGTGGATGCCACCATCGAGGTGCTTCAGGGGTTGCGCGCCATGGGCGTTGTCATCTCCATCGACGATTTCGGCACGGGCTATTCCTCCTTGAACTATCTGAAGCGCTTCCCAGTGGATAAGCTTAAGATCGACCGCTCCTTCGTGGTGGATATCGGACTGCATCCCGACAATGCCGCCGTGGTGGAAGCGATCGTCAATCTGGGTCACTCGCTCGGCACCCGCGTCAATGTGGAAGGCGTCGAGACCCGCGAACAGCTGGACTTCCTGCTGGCGCATAACGTGGATGAAGCCCAGGGCTATTACTTCGCCAAGGCCCTGCCGCCGGATGAATTCGCCACCCTGGTTCGCGAGAAAAGTCCCTGGCCGCTTTGAGCCATACAGGAGCCCCCGTCATGCGTGTCATTCTTGCCGCTCTTCTTGGCCTAATGGTCACCAGCATCGCCTGGGCGGAAGCGGCTTTGGTCAATATCGATTCGGCGACCCTGGACGCTTTGATGGCGAAAGGCATAACGGTGATCGACATCCGCACTCCGGGGGAATGGGCGCAGACCGGCACCATCAAAGGCGCTCACAAGATCATGGCCTTCGATGAAAAGGGGAAGCTGGCCCCCGACTTCATCGAGAAGCTGGCCCAAGTGGCGAAGCCCACCGACGAGGTGGCGCTGATCTGCCGTAGCGGCAATCGCACCGCCATTATGAGCAAAGCCCTGACCGAACAATTGGGCTATCGCAGCGTCTATAATGTGGAAAAAGGCATGAACCGGTGGCTGGCCGAAGGCCGCTCGGTGGAACGTTAGCCCAAAACACGCTAGCAACACTCTTTCCAGACAGATACGGAAACGCTCCCACTAAGCGCACAGCCCGACATCGCCTCCAGGGCAATCAGGTGAAGGGATATCATCCTCTCTATTCTTCGTCACCCCCGCGAAAGCGGGGGTCCACGGTTGAAGCAGAGGAAATGCATGGCCAAAAAACGTGCCTGTGGCAGCATGGATTCCCGCTTTCGCGGGAATGACGACCGTGTTTGCCGGAACATTCTCCTTCACCCGACTGCCCTGGCTATCTCAAGCCCGGCAGTTGCGCGGCTTTCGCACCGGTGCTAACGTCCGGCGCTTGGAATCACCTGTCTTTTGCGGAGTCTCAAAGGCCCATGTCGCTCGACAAAGCCACCGTGCGCAATATCGCCAATCTGGCGCGGATCGAAGTCCGCGACGACGAGCTTGACCATCTCGCCAGCGAACTTTCCAACATCTTGCACTTCGTCGAGCAATTGGCGGAAGTCAACACCGATGGGATTTCTCCCATGACCTCGGTGGCGGCCATGACCTTGCCCCTGCGCCGAGACGAGATCACCGATGGCGGTCAGTCCGACGCGGTTCTGGTCAATGCACCCGAGGCCGAAGACGGCTTCTTCACGGTTCCCAAGGTGGTGGAATGACGAGCGTAGCGATAGCGAAGCGCGGGAGCGTTGTCCTTAGACCCGGGC
>JAYTWE010000160.1:0-3905 GCA_043744055.1 Magnetospirillum sp. | reverse complement strand
AAAGACCAGAAGGAAGGCATGAAGGCTTTCCTGGAAAAACGCAAACCCGCCTATGAGGGGATTTAGGCCATGACCTTGGACGCCAATCGCTCGGATCTCGTCTTTGGTCTGGTGGGAACCGGAGCCATGGGCCGCGGCATCGCCCAGATCGCCGCCGCCTCGGGCTGCACCGTCATCTTGGTGGATTCACGCCCAGGAGCCGCCGCCGAAGCCCGTGACTATGTGGCGAAGATGCTGGCGAGGCTGGCGGAGAAAGGCAAACTCTCCCCCGATGCTCTCCTGCGGGCCACCGAGGGATTAAAGGTGGGAACCAGCATGGCCGATCTCGGTGCCTGTCATGTGGTGGTGGAAGCCATCGTCGAGGATATCGCGGTCAAGCAAGCCCTGATGCGCGAGCTGGAAAGCATCGTCTCGGAGACCTGCCTGATCGCGTCGAACACCTCGTCGCTGTCGGTGACCTCCATCGCGGCGGCGTGCCGTCTTCCCGGCCGGGTCGGCGGCTTCCACTTCTTCAACCCGGTCCCCCTGATGAAAGTGGTCGAGGTCATCGACGGCATCATGACCGAAGCCTGGGTGGGCGAGGCGCTCACCACCTTGGCGCGTCGCATGGGCCACACCCCGGTCAAGGCCAAGGACACGCCCGGCTTCATCGTCAACCATGCTGGGCGCGGCTACGGTACCGAGGCCCTAAAGCTGGTGGGCGAAGGTGTTGCCGATTTCCCGGCGGTGGACCGGGTGCTGCGCGAGGCGGCAGGGTTCCGCATGGGACCGTTCGAGCTGCTGGACCTCACCGCCTTGGATGTGTCCCATCCGGTGATGGAAAGCATCTATGACCAGTATTACCAGGAACCCCGCTTCCGCCCCTCCCCCATCACCCGTCAACGCCTGAGCGCTGGACTGCTGGGCCGCAAGACCGGGCGCGGCTTTTATGTCTATGACGGCGATAAAGCCATAGTGAGCGCCCCTCCTCCCCCTCCCACCACCCGACCGGACACGGTCTGGGTCGCTCCCGGCGACGGCTGGGCTCCGGTGGCCACCCTGGCCGCCAAGCTGGGTGGAATCGTAGAGGCGGGCGAACGCCCCAGCACCCGCGCACTTTGCGTGGTGGCACCGCTGGGCGAAGACTGCACCTCGGCAGCGGTTCGTCTCGGCCTCGATCCTCACCGCACCGTGGCGGTGGACCCACTATTCGGCCAAGACAGCCACCGCACCATCATGACCAATCCGCTGACTGAGGCGAAGTGGTCCGACGCGGCGCTCGGCCTGTTCTCTTGCGACGGCAAGCCAACCACCCTCATCAAGGACAGCCCCGGCTTCATCGCCCAGCGGGTGGTCGCCACCATCGTCAATATCGGCTGCGACATCGCCCAACAGCGCATCGCCACCCCGGATGACATCGACCGGGCGGTGACGCTGGGTCTGGGCTATCCCACCGGGCCGCTGGCCTGGGGTGATCGCCTGGGAGCGGACAAGGTCCTGACGGTGCTGAACGCCATGCTGACCATGACCGGCGACCCGCGCTATCGCCCCAGCCTATGGCTGAAGCGCCGCGCCTTACTGGGAGTCTCCCTGCTGACGGGGGAGTGAATTTCACCATCTCGTCACTTGAGTGCGGTAGCGCACCGGCCTAGGCATTCCCTGCACTCATAGGGAGGTTTAGAATGCGCATCGCCATGGTCACCGACGCTTGGACTCCTCAGCGCAATGGAGTGGTCCGGGTTCTGTCCTGCCTGATCTCAGGCCTGGAAAGCATGGCCCATACGGTCGCGGTGATGGAGCCCTCGGCGTTCACCCGCATCCCCTGCCCCAGCTATCCCGAAATTCCGCTCTCCCTGTTCCCCGGAAGAAAGCTGGCCGCCATGCTGGAGGAATTCCGGCCCGACGCGGTTCATCTCGCCACCGAAGGCCCTTTGGGCTGGGCAGGGCGCGCTTGGTGTCTCCGCCACGGCTTACCCTTCACCACCGCCTATCACACCAAATTCCCCGAATATGTCCGGGCGCGGACCGGCGTGCCGCTGGCCTGGCCCTATGCGGTCATGCACCGCTTCCACGGCAAGGCCGCCGCCACGTTGTGCCCCTCGCCCTCGGTCTATCGGGAACTGCGCGAGCGCGGCTTTGACGGAGCGGTGGAGTGGTCCCATGGAGTCGATGCCGATATCTTCCGCCCCCAGGGCAAGGACTTCTTCGACCTGCCGCGCCCCATCTTCATGTATGTGGGCCGGGTGGCGGTTGAAAAGAACCTTCCCGCCTTCCTGGAACTCGACCTGCCGGGAACCAAGGTGGTGGTGGGGGATGGCCCTGCCCGCGCCGGGCTGATGAAGCGTTATCCCGACACCCATTTCCGTATCGTCCATGGTGATGCGGAACTATCGGCGGCATTCTCCGCCGCCGATGTCTTCGTCTTCCCCAGCCTGACCGATACATTCGGTCTGGTCATGCTGGAAGCCCTCGCCTCGGGGGTTCCAGTGGCTGCCTTTCCAGTCACCGGCCCGTTGGACGTGATCGGCGACGCGCCGGTCGGTGTGCTGTCCCACGATCTGAAGGATGCGGCGCTGCGGGCGCTCCACCTCTCTCCCGAGGAATGCCGCAATCACGCAGCCCGTTTTTCGTGGAAGACGGTGGCCAATGAGTTCCTCGGCCATCTGCGGCCGATCATCAGGGCAATCGGATGAAGCCGATTGCCCTTCTTATTTATGCCCCTCAAGTGCCGGGCGCCACCTCCGGTGGCTTGGCTACGCTTCGCTATGCGCCTTTCACTCCGCTTCAGGCCCGCTACGCGGGGCCTCAATGGCCCAGGCGCCCGCAAAAGCGGGCTTCACCCGATTGCCCTGGACCGATCATGCGTTGAACTTTTCCCGCGCTTGACCGAAACTCACGCCCCGTCAAGCGAGAGGAGCCCGCAAGTGACCCCGTTCCGAACCGTCTTTCGTTTCGCCCTGTTTGCCGTATTGTGCGCGTCTCCCGCCCTGGCCGCCCCAGGGGCCGCCGCCAAAGCTGGGTGCGCCACGCCGGAACAGGTGAAAGCGGCTCAACTGCGTCAATTCCACTACCAGCTTCAGGTCGCGGCCCTGAACTGCCGGGGAGACGACCCGTCACTGCCGGGCAAGTGGCAAGCCTATGTCCAGCGCCATTCCGGCACCCTGTCCGAGAACGCCAAAGTACTGCACGGCTATTTCAAGAGCGCTGCGGCCTTCGACCGCCACAACACCATTCTGACCAACCGGGAATCAGTGGTGGTGCATGACATGCCCGGTTATTGCGAGATACGGGCTCCCATGTTCGACAAGGCCATCGGTTTGAACGGGCCGCAACTGCACGCCTATGCCAGCGAAGTGGTCAGCTCGCCCGACAATATTCATCCCTGCCGCGACCCCAAAAAGGCCGAAGAGGTCAAACCGGAAAAGAAGAAGACTAAAAAGGCGGATTAATCCTCGTCCTCGGCCTTGCGCCGGGCGGCCTCCCAATCCTTGGGAAGAATAATATCGGCAGCCCACAGGCCTTTTTTGCCCTGCACTGCCTGTTTCTGGGACTCGGCATAAGGGCCGTCCTTGGCTGCGCGGGCAACCCCGGCCTGGACCAGCAGACGCCCAATCTCTCCGTCAGGGCTACGGCAGCGCCCCCATAACTGGCCCGATGCCACATCGACGATCTCACACGCGACGCCCTTGGCCACCAACTCGGCCATACGTTTGCGTGCCGGGCGGGCACAGTCGAATTCCTCCTTGGTGGACCGGCTGGCGCATAGATCCTTACGAGCTGGAACGGCGATCCCGGCCAAGGCGATGTGGAGCCCCCGGACCTGCACGGCACCACCGTCGAAGCCTTCCACCTTGCCCCAGACACAAGCGCCGCCCTCCAAATCCTCGGCACAGCGCAACGGAGCCGCCCAAGCCAAGGGGGCCGCC